>JBEKVW010000041.1:0-19347 GCA_049513695.1 Dehalococcoidia bacterium
TGCAATACCCCAAAACTTCCATTTACGCTGACTTTTTCGAAACTGTTCTATGCTATCCCATTTTTTATACTGCCATGCCCATTCGTTGCCTTTTATTCCGAGAATTATCATCACAGCTATCCCAATGGGTGGGAATGGTATTAATGCAAGAAGGGAAATCCATACTCGATGACTTATACCCCAGATCCATGTCAATGAGAAAGCTCCCCAATTCCAACCTTTAATTTCAGGGGGAACGATGGATGAGAACCCTTGCCCGGATGTATTTAGGATAGTGTCATTGATTTGAGCATTCGGTGAATTTTGCTGCATAACATCATTATATTTCATTTCTGATTTGATTATTTATATGAACTAGAGTCCGGTAGCGATACTTATGTATCGGGGAGGGATGAGATTGGTAGACGAATATCTTAACACTGGTTTCTTAGAAGCTATGAACCCTTATTATTGAAGCTGAAAGTGATAAGAGATGCTGTCCACAAATGACGTATTCATCGGCATGACAACATGGTCGTAGTCTTCCATGCCGACCGGCCTGATGACGCCAGGAGCATCACCTTCTCTGGTCGAACCTGCGCCTCAGCAGTAAGGAGGCGATGGTGACCTTCTGAATCTCGATGGTACCGCCAGCAAGGCCCCAGCCCCAGGCATCGCGCATCATGCGTTCCACCGGGTATTCTTTGGAGTAGCCATAGCCGCCGTGTACTTGCAGTGCCAGGCCGGTCACCTCCCTGACCATCTGGTTGGCGAAGCATTTGGCCAGGTTGGCTTCCAGCGGTGCTGGCAAGCCGGTGGCGGCGTTGATCGTTGCCCTGTAAATCAGAAGGCGTGCCGCTTCAACCTTGAGGGCCATATCGGCCAGCATGAACTGTATAGCTTGGAACTCGCAGATATCCTTGCCCCATTGTCTTCGGCCTTGGGAATAGGCGATGGCCTCTTCCAGCGCACCCTGCGCGATGCCCAGACACATGGTGGCATTGCCGCAGCGTTCAAGGTCGAAGGCAAGCATCAACTTTCTGAAATCGCCTTCCTTGACCACCAGGTTTTCCCCGGGCACGCGGCAGTTATCGAAGATCAGGTCGCAGCTGGGCATGCCCCTCAGTCCCATAAGCTGTTCCTGTTTGCCGAAGGAAAAGCCGGGCGTGCCTTTCTCGATGATTAACCCGCCGATGCCCTTGGCGCCTTTCTGCTCGCTGAGCCTGACGTACACCATGTAGGCATCCGACTCGCCCCCGCCCGTGCAGAATCGTTTCTGGCCATTTACGATGTAATGGTCGCCGTCGAGTACAGCCCTGGTAGAGAGGTCGGTCAGCGCCGATCCGGCCTCAGGCTCTGTCATACCTATGGAGATGAGCGACTCACCCCGGCATACCGGTGGCAGGTATTTCTGTTTTTGCTTTTCGGTGCCGAACTGCTCCACCACCTTGACCGGGCCTACGTTCGATTCGAATACGGGCGCCGCACACACACTCGATATCCTGGCCAGTTCTTCAATGGCAAGCACGGCTTCAAAGGCAGAGCGTCCCTGCCCTCCATATTTGACCGGCAGCGACAAACCCATAAGCCCTAAATCAGCTAGTTTTTTGAGATATGTTAGCGGCATATGCTCGGCCTTGGCCTCCCATTCGGCCGCCCTGGGACGGAACTCCTTCTCGGCCAGGTCGTGCACCATCTTCTTCAACATTATTTGCTCTTCAGTCAATTGAAAGTCCATCTTTACAACTCCCGTATCTATTATTAGGCAAGCATTGGTCCGCGATTTAGCGGGAAAATTGCCTGGTTAGTTCTTCCTTTATTATCTTGCCTCCCGGATTCTTGGGCAGCGATGTGGTGAACACTATGTATTCCGGGATTTTATACTTGGCCAGCTTATCCGAGCAAAATTCCTGTATCTCCTCCGCAGTGAGGCTGGTATTGGGTACGGCCACAA
The DNA here is from genome assembly GCA_049513695.1 of Dehalococcoidia bacterium. Taxonomy (GTDB): domain Bacteria; phylum Chloroflexota; class Dehalococcoidia; order GIF9; family UBA5629; genus UBA1162. Next base: position 1,934 of record JBEKVW010000041.1, read on the forward strand.
TGGAGGCAGCAGCCTTTTCACCCATGACTGCATCGGGAACCCTGTAGACTGCCACTTCAAGCACCTTCGGGTGCAAATAAATAATATTCTCCACCTCCACCGGATATATATTCTCACCACCCCGGTTTATCATGTCTTTCTTCCTGCTGACTATGTAGAAAAATCCGTTATCATCACATCTGCCCAGGTCCCCGGTCAAAAACCAGCCGTCCCTGAACGAATCCGTAGTCGCCTGTGGGTCTTTATAGTATCCTCCCGCCACGTTTGGCCCTTTAATAGCAATTTCGCCCACTGCCCCCAAGGGTAGCCCCCGCCCTTTTTCATCCACTATAGTGGCTTCGCATCCGAGGCTGGGGTGGCCGATAGAAGTGGGGTTCTCAACGCATTCCCGGTCCAGAGAGGCGAGCGAAATCGAGGCCTCGGTCAGGCCGAACCCGTTGAAAAACCTGGCATTTACAAATGCCTTTTTCATCTGAGCCATCAGATCGGGGGACATGGGCGCAGCGCCGAAACCCGCCATCCTGACCGGGCTCAGATCATATTTGGCGACTTCTGAGGAACCGAGCAATATCCTGTAGATTGCGGGCGAGCCCACCAGAAATTCCACTTTTTCCTTCTCTACTATTTCCAGGAAGGCCGTTATGCTGAGGGCGCTGAGCATTATGACCGTATTTCCCATCTTCAGGCAGGGTAGGAGCTGCTCCTGCAATGCCATGACATGAAAGAGGGGCGCTACTATGAGAGTTTTACTGCCTCTTTCAGTCGAGGCGATATGCAGTATCTCATACATGTATTGTTCCATCCTGATGGCGCTGTGGATGAGATTGCGATGCAGGATTCTGACTGCTTTGGTCTTACCGGTAGTGCCCGAAGTGAAAAGTATGGTATGCAGGTCCTCCTCGTCGCAGTCTGCCGCCGGGTGTGTGCCGCCCCGATCCCAGATTTCAGCTAGGCTGTTTCGCTCGATTTTGTGTTTTACCAATTTGTCCAGCCCCTTGTCCCATATCTCAGCGTCAACAATAGCAGCTACAGGCTCAGTTATATCAAGCTGATGTTCCAGCTCCGCTTTGGTAAGCCGCGTGTTGAGCACAACAGATACAGCCCCAAGCTTGGAGATGGCCAGAAAAACCGGAGGGAAGGCATCGCCATTTTTCAAAAACATCGCCACCCTGTCTCCCTTGCCAACCTTGTAGTTGCCGGCCAGGGCCGAGGACAGAGCGTCAACCCTCCTGCCGAGTTCGGCATAGGTGATGCTGACATCACCGAATTTTATCGCCTGGCGCTGCGGGTGCTCGTCTACAGTATTCAAAAACATGCTGTATACACTGGCAGGACGGCTGGCGTAAACATTCAGCAGGGCACTGCCGATCTGCTTTTGTTCAAACTTAAATTTAGTGTCCATTGCACGCTCCTGCCAGCTACTAATGCCATGCTTCCGTGAGGACGCCAACTGATGATATACGCAAATAAGCGACCTTAAACCCGGCCGTAGCCCCAAGCCTACGAGGAAGGCCACAGGTCGCCGGCAGCTTGCTCCAGGCCAAGTTCTACCAGCTTCTGTCTTGAAGGCTTGCCTGTTTCCCAGTCCCACTTTCTATAATCGTAATATTCCCTGAGCATCAAGCCCATATCAGGAGATTTGCCTTCGGTACTTCCTTCTGCTAGCGCCTGGATGCAGATGCGTGGCATTCTATCATCCGCTCTGCTCACCCCAAGCTTATTATTGATTGCCCTTTTTATATTGATTGACCTTTCACCGGAGGTATTAAGGTCGGCGGGGCTGTAGTCCCATCCCGTTATATTGCTAAGCATCTCGCTTATCTGCGTTGCTGAGAGGGGAGCGAACTTGCATAAGAGCAGCGCATCGAAAATCTCGTCATAGTTCTGAACTATAGCTGAAACTTGGGCTTTTCCTTCCGACTTGAGCCTGTCGCTAGGGGCAATGCCAAGCTCGGGCAGTGGCAAGGCGCCCAGGTCGAACCTATAGTGGGTGCCCTTCAGATGGCAGCCGCCCCGTGGCCCGGTAGCATAGCACACTGCCTGGCCCAGAAAGGCCCTGGAGTCGTGCATGGCCAGCTCTAGCCCTTTGACATGCGCCGCCTCCTCCGGATCAGCCTTTAACTCTTCAGCCATCTTTCGTACGCCCAGGCCCAGCAGTTCACCTATGCCCTGCCGGTTGGCGATCATCTCAACCAGCCTGACAATCAAGTCTCCGTTGCCCCACGCGACATCCATGCCTGCCCTCTCCTTCGTAAGGATGCCCTTTTCGTAGAGGTGCATGGCATAGGCAATGCTTACCCCTGCCGACATGGTGTCCAGGCCATAAACGTTGCAAAGGTGATTGGCCATCACAATCGAATCAAGGTCGAAATTCATGCAGAGCGGCCCGAAGGCTGCCGCCGTCTCGTATTCCGGGCCGTGGACTTCGTCTATGCCCTTGAAATTCTTCACTACCCGGGCGCAGGCTATAGGGCAGCCGTAACAGGCATGCTTGCCGGTGCCGTAAGTTTCCTTAAGTGCCTTTCCGCCTATTTTTTCCGCAGGGAAGACGCTTTTTGTGAAGTATTTGGCCGGGACATCTCCCAGCGCCATACCCAGCTCCATATATACCATCGTGCCCAGCTCCCGGTAGATAGGCCCCATGTGATACGACAGGACCCTGCTGCGGGCCTGCTTGATGAGTTCTTCCATCTTTTCTTTGTTGGCCGTCTCCGGCTTTATGGTTCCGGCCGCCGCAACGGCCTTCAGCTTTTTAGAGCCCATCAGTGCACCCAGACCGCAGCGCCCGGCTGCCCTGCCTTTGTCATTCATAACGCAGGAATACGGCAACAATTTTTCGCCGGCCGGCCCGATGCAGGCAACGCTCATGCCTGTATCTTGCAACTCGTCTTTTAGTTTTTTCTGGACCTCGTAAGTATCATCGCCCCAAAGGCTGGATGCGTCCCGGATTTCTGCTTTGCCGTTGTTTAAATACAGGTATACCGGCTTGTCTGCCTTACCCGTGATGATTATCCCGTCGAAACCTGAGGCTTTAAGCTTGAAGGGGAAGTTTCCGCCCGTGGTAGACTCACCCCATATACCTGTAAGAGGAGATATGCCGCATATCGCAAGACGGCTAACCATGGGAATTCTGGTACCCGTGAAAGGGCCGGTAGCAAAGACTAACGGAGTGTCGGATGACAGGGGGCTCTGCCCGGGCTTGATGCTGTCGTACATTATCCTGGCTGCCAAGCTTGAGCCGCCGATGAAATTCTTCAGGTCGTCTGCTTGGAGTTCGAGGACCTTTGTCTCCCGGTTACCCAGCTCCACCTGCAGGAACTTGCCGTTATAGCCAAACATGGTTCCACCTCTATTATTTCTTCTGAATGACGAGGTCGCCACGGCCCATATCCACCAGCACCTTGGGGAACATCACAAATGCCGGCTTTATCACCGGCAAGAGCTTCAGCATAGCCACGATGTTTCCGCCCTGGCTGATCTTACCCTTGGCAACCGCCGCCACCGGGTTTTCATAGCCGTGCCAGAAGCTGTGTGAAAAATCGGCCGACTGCTTTGACCACACGTCTTCTTTGACATTGCACGGCCCCAGGTAATAGCTGCCGTAATACCCGGGTTTCGAAGGAGGATTTTTCAAATCTATAGTTATTTCGCCGTCCGGGTCTGTATATATGAATTTGATGATGATCCCGGCGCTGCCAAACTTAGGCCCTATCTTCTCGTCTGTGAGCAGGCGCTCCATCAAGTGGCCGTAAATATCATAAAGCTCTTTGCTATCCTTGTAGTAATGACCCATTGTGCACCTCCTGCCGTCAAATCTACTTCACTCCCCTACGGAAGTGAGCCTGAACCGGGGATGATTGTTATAGTGCAAATTGGCTGCGGCTGATTATCTCGTCCTGGGCTACCCCGCTCAGGTCGGTAAAATACACCGAATAGCCGCTTATCCTCACCACTAAATCGCGATATTTTTCCGGATGTTTCTGGGCGTCTTTCAGTTTCTCCGTGCTTACCATGTTAAACTGGACCTGAAAACCTCCCCGCTCAAAATATCCTTTTACTAAAGCCGTGAGGTTATCCGGTTTGATCTTGTTTCCGGCAAATCTCAAGTTAAGGTTACAGCCGTTATACACTCTGACAAGTGGAAGCTTGGTCACTGAATTCATGGCGGCAGTAACGCCTGCTGTGGCGCTGCCTTCGCTGGGAGTGAGGCCGTTCCCCAGAATTGCGCCGGCGGCCCTGCCGTCCGCAGTGGCGCCTGTAAAAGCGCCGAAGGCGATGTGGAATGCCACAGAGAATATCCCCGGCCAGAAAGCGCCGCCCCTGAAATTCTTATATTTTGCCAGTTCATCGCAGTACTGATTCACTATCCTGGCGGCCATGGCATCGACTTCGTCATTATCGTTTCCATACTTGGGTATCCGGTTCAGAAAATAAGCTTTTTTATCTTCATTGCCCAGCCAATCGCTGCTGAGCCACTCGGACAGCTCGCCGATAGACACTTTCCCCTCTTCAAAGACCGCCTTCTTTATTGCGTACAAGCTGTCCGCAGCGTTGGAGAAACCCATGTACTGCACGCCCGTTGAATTGTAAACAGCGCCTCCCCGCGTCAGATCAATGCCCTTTTCCAGGGGTCCCACAATCATGGCCGAGGCAAAGGGGGAGGGAACATTTTCGGCTATGGCCCTATCCAATGCATTCATGCCCTTGACCACCTGGCCCAGGAAGTGGGATACCTGAGCGGCGTAGGCATTCCAGACATCTTCAAAAGAGGTAAAGCCGGCGGGGTCGCCGGTCTCTAGTCCCGACTGATAGCCGAATATATTATCGATGCCGTTGCTCAGCGCAAACTCCACGCATTTGATTCCATTAAATTGGACTGCAAAGGTCGAACCGAAGGTCTTCCCCTGGGCGTTTGCCTCGAGGCATCCCACAACACCGTAATTGCGGGCATCCTCCAGCGTATGGCCACCCATGACCAGCGATTTTACGATGGCATCGTCGTTTAAAAGGTGCAGCGGTACGCCGTCCCTGGCGTAATCGGCCGCTTTAACAAAAAATTCATGCGGAGCTTTGGAACCCAGGCGGACGCTAAAATTGGGCTGCGCCGTGCGGATGTCGGCAAAGGCATCCAGCCCTATGTAGCTGAGCTCGTTGGTGGCATCTTTGCCGTCTGGGCCTATCCCCCCGACCGTCACGTTCTGTGTCGTCTTACCCTCGGCCCCCTCACCACCGGGGATGAAAGCCTCCTCGAGCACGTTCCATATCTCGCAGGTTTTCAGGAAAAGCAGGGCCATGAGTTCCCGCGCCCTGTCCTCGGTGATTTTCCCCGCCTCTTTATCCGCTTTGTAGTACGGATAGAGTATCTGGTCAATGCGCCCAAGCGAGATGGAATTGCCGCCCGATTCGATCTGGGCGATCAGGTGGATAAAATAAACGCTTTGCACCGCCTCATGGAATGAAGCTGCCGGGTGTTCGGGCACGCGGTCGCATACCCGGGCTATTTCCTTCAGTTCGGCGGCACGCACGGGATCAATCTCCTTTTCCGCCATCGAGCCTGCCAGGTCCGCGTAGCGCCGGGCGAAGCCGATGGCCGCCTTGAGGGAGCGTATGACGGCCTGGTAGAAAAGTCCTTTCTCCGAGGACTTCTCCGGGCCGGAAAGCGCTGCATACTTTGTTTCAGCCTCTTTAATAAGGCCTGCAAGGCCGACCTTCAGGACTTTGGAGTGGTCCATGGTGAAATGGCCGATGCCGTAAGTGATCTCCAGCATCATGGTGAAGATATACTTGTCCATGTCGGCCGCCACATCCTCGTAAATCAGCTTCTCGAGGTACTCCTCTACGGTCTTGCCCTTCCAGAAGGGAAGGATTTCATCGCGCAGCTCGCGCTTTTCGTCTTCGCTAATGCCCGCCCGCTGGAGGACCCTCTTGTCGAAGTTCTCCAGGTCTCCTTCCATCCACCGCGACTTGTTCTCGGGGAAAAGCGGCGCTCCCTTGAGTTTGCTGGTCCGGCAGCCTACTATAATCTCCTCATCCCGGATGACAACGCTGATGTTATTCAGGATGTGCTCAAATGCCAGGCTCATCCGCGTCAGCGGAGGCTGGGCCCAGTGTCTGGCCATGGACTGGGTCAGGTACCGCGCACGCTCAATGCACACTTCCTGACAGGAACCGATGACGCGCTCCCTGAGCCTGTCAACGCGGGATCGCGGCGCAGTCATTACGGAACCACTTTGTCTTTTCATAGCGGTCTCCTTTTAGGATATGCGGCTGTTACACCTTGATATCCATGAAATTCACCAGGATGTTATCTCTGACCGACATGGGCAGCCATTTATTGATCAGCATAAAGAACGAGTCCCTGAAAGCCATCTGATTATGCAGGCTGGGCTTATCGGACTTCAATACCTTGACGATTATGTTGGCCGCCTGGCTGCAGGAGGGCGCCGTTTTGATAAGCTCGTTATCTTTATCTATAAATCTTTTTGCCCTCTCTCTATACGGCGAACCTTCGGGAGGCAGGTGGTGGATCTTGGCGGCAAATTTGGTGCAGACCTGCGCCGGTTCGATCAGGGCCACCTTGATGTTGAAAGGTGCTACCTCCAGGCGCAGGGCATCGACCATGCCTTCGATGGCGAACTTGCTGGCCGTATAGACGGATTCAAAGGGGAAGGGGATCTGCCCGACCAGCGATGACATGGCGATCAGCTTGCCCCCGCCCTGCTTTCTCAGCGAAGGGATGAAAGCCTGGAAAATGGCGGCACATCCAATGACGTTGATCTCGAGGCATTTTAAAGCCTTTTCCAGATTAACCTCTTCGAAGGGGTCGAAAAAGCCGATGCCGACGTTGGATAAAACAATATCGACCTTGCCGTACTTTTGCAGGACCTGGTCGCGGAACTTGAGGATACCGGGCCGGTCGGTGATGTCCATTGTAGTCAGCAAGTGGTCTCCCCCGATGGCCTTCAACTCCTCTCGTAATGAATTAATGCCCGCTTCATCCACGTCGAAACCGGCAATGGAATCTCCGGACTGGGCCAGGAGTTTCGCTACGTCCCGTCCCATGCCGTCAGCCAAACCGGTAATAACTATTGTCTGAGCCATATCAACCTCCTCTTATTTATAATTATATAATTACCAATGATCAGGCCCCCTAGCGGGCAGCTTGACTCTTGTACCATTCCTTCATCTGGTCCATTGATTTCTTGAAGTCGGGATACAAGAACTTGTAGCCGGTCTTCTTGAGCTTTGAATTGTCCACCACGTAGTCGTCATACAGATACCTGACAGCATCATATTCGAGGTCTGGCACCTTCCCGCCGGCCGTCATGCCGTTGATCCTGGCCACAATGCCGACCAGCCAGAGAGGCAGATGCATTGAAGGTGGTTTGGTACCGTAGGCCAGCGCCGCCATGGTCAGGGCTTCTTCGACGGTGGGATGGCTGTCGTCGGCTATATTGTAGACCTGTCCCACGGCCTCATCCAGGTGGGAAAGGTATTCCACGGCCGCAGCCACGTCCTCGGCGCGCACGTTGGACAGGAGCTGTTTGCCGCTGCCGGGAATGGCCGTGATGGAAGTCGGCCTGGAGAAAGCTTTGCCGGCGCCGTCGGTGCAGCGGGGACCATACACAGTGCAGGGGCGGGTCATCACGGCAGGCAGCCCCTCCTTGATCCTCTGCAGCAACCTATTCTCGCCGTCCCTCTTGCTCCTTCCGTAATCATCCTGCGGCTCCCTGGGGCCGTCCTCCGTAAATGGGATCCCTCGATAGGGGCCGTAGGCACTGGTGGAAGCAACATGGACAAATCTTTTAACTTTAGCATTGAGGGCCAGCCCGGTTATTAACTCCACCCCGGCGACATTCGTTGGATAAAGCTTCTTATAGGGCGTGGAAAAATTGCATATTGCGCCGAGGTGAAATACTCTATCCACATTACCTTCAAATAAGGCCGGGACGGTCTCCGGCTTCGTCAGGTCGGCGGCGACATATTCAACGCCGAGCTTGTCGAAGAAGGAAGTGTCCTTACGGGGACGGGCGGTAGCCCTGACGCGAACGCCTTTTGAGACCAGGTATTCAACCAGATGGCTGCCCATGAAACCTGCAGCGCCGGTGACCAGGGTTGTGCCGTTAAACTCCATGTATCACACCTCCCGTTGGTTCTCTTGGCCTTTATACTTTCCTGCTCGTGGGGATTGGCAGGATTTAGAAGGAGATTTTCAGGGGTCATTATACTATTCCGCCGTATATATGCAAGCTCAATCGTAAATTGACCGGTCAATTAACGGAAGAATCGTTCATATTATCATGTCTAAGTGATGGCAATCCAACCCAGGAAGGATGTGATGGATAAACCGCAAATGCTGTTAGTCTCATTAGCTTCCCCTTTATATATCGTTGGGGTCCAGCCAATGTGCGAAATTGGAATCCATGCGGAATGTTTTCATTTTGGATATATGATCTAGTCACAAGAATACCTAAGAAGCTTGATATATTTTTTAAAAATATGACTCTTAATTTATATATGGCTCCGGGCTTTTCTCGATATTCAAAAAATTGATTATATAGGTAGAAACCGTCTGAATCTTCTTTTACTTGTTTTCGCATGTAACTTGGAAAAACAAAAATTTCTATCAAATAGCTGTTATAGTTTTCAATAGATGCAAATCTATAATCGTAATCAGTTTCATGGAAAATCAGTGAATTCTTATCATCCATTTTAAATTTTGAGTAACCAGAGCTTAATCCCCACACTTTAGCACTTAATGAAGGTCTATTATCGATTGGTCTGTCAAGTGGAGAAGAGAATAATCCTACACCTTTTATTTTTCCTGTTGTCCTATCAATTCCGGAAGTAATACCTTGACCAGAAAAATGAATGAAACCGCTACTATGCACGGTCATCTTTGCGTTCCTGTCTAAAGTGAATTTCTGAATCATCTGCTGAGGAGTAATCACAAAATAATGTAATGATTCATCGATATGGGCCATGAAAATGCATCCGTTTTTTTCGTTACAATACGGAATAGCTAAACTAAAACCACCATCTTGGATAAGGATGATTTTAGAAATCTTATATAGTTCGAATTTATCTTCAAATACTATAGTTACACTTTTAATATCATACTTCGAAGCCTTTTCGAAGGATTCATTTGCTTCATCTTCTCGCCCAAGTTCACTAAGTACTTTGCCTCTATTATGCCAGCTACTAACATGGTCTGGGCTGCATCTAAGCGCCTCATTAAATGCCGTTAGCGCTTCTTTATTACGGCCAAGGTCAAGAAAAGCAACCCCCTTATTATTAAAAGCACTAGCATTATCTGGATCATAATTTATAGCATTATCAAAATCTATAACCGCTTCCTCATTACGACCAAGATCACTGAGTGCGCAGCCTTTGTTATACCAAGCGCTAGCATAATTTGACGCATATCTTAGTGCTTCTTCGAATGCTTCGAGTGCCTCTTCATGATAACCAAGGTTGCCTAAGGCGATTCCCCTGGTATTATATGCACTTGCGAGATCGGGCTTGTTTTTTAATGCCTCATCGAAGGCGATGTGAGCTAATTCATTATTACCAAGCTTGTCGAGTACTATGGCTTTCATATACCAAATACTAGCATCTTTTAGCCTAAGTTTTGATGCTTCGTCAAATGCCTTTACGGCATCCTCAAGTCGATTAGAATGCACAAGAGACAGCCCTCGACGCATGTATTCATCTGCGTTTCTAGCATTCTTTTTTGTCATATTACTATATATTTGTTACGGGTTTTCAAACGTAGGCAAGTCAATCATGTAACACGAATTGTTTGACAGGTAAGTGTGCGCTCAATGCCGTCAACCTTGTGAAGATGCTCAGTGATAAGCTTGCCTAGCGAGTCAATGGAGTCGCCCTCTACTACTGCGATGATATCATAGGGGCCCATTACAACATCCACAGATTTGACACCGGCAAGCTTTTTAAGTTTGTTGAGTACTCCCTTAGTCTGGCCTACTGACGTAGTGACGAGTACAAAAGCTTTGGCTGACATAGTATCACCCCCATATTTTCAAACAACCATTAAAGCTAACCCTTTTCTTTCTCTTATGCGCCTGTAACCAACGACATAATAGCCCGATTCGTCAAACCTGAGTCTTATCTTATGTTCCGGATTTTCAGATGCAGCAAATGCAATTAACATTGGTAATCGTCTTGAATTCCTTACACTCTTAAGGATGGGCCGCTGGACAATGAAACCATCAAGCTCTATTTCCACATATTTATAACGATGTTTGGGATATGGCAGGTCTTTCCCTTCTAAAATAGCTCTATATTTACATATTGCTGAGATTGTTTTTCGTGGCATCATCCAATCTACCCTTCCCTTTCCCGCAGGTATCTGTAATGTATTATAACATAAACAGATTCAAATTGAATATGGATATCTACAGAAAAAAGGCTGGGCAACATCGGACGACCAAATGGCTGATAATCATTCTACAACGATTGTTAATTTCCCGACGAAGCAAATAGAATTCACCCAGACTTCCTTCTGGATAGTTGTAGCCGCCTCCGCCAAACGGGTCATTGCTTCAGAGACTTCTCATGCCTCGCGAGGAGCTCTTCGCGGTTCTGACTTAGGTCCTTTCCGGTCGGTGCGGCGGGATAAGGTTGACTGCTCATCAAGCCTGTCCAAAGGATGCGATTGTAGGTCGGGAAATCCATCTTGTCTGCGGAGGTAAAGTCCACCCCTTTTGTGACCTCTGCCCAGTATTCCGCGTCGTGTGTTGGCTTGGGCACAGTCAGGCTGGCGGGCTTGGGAGGCAGCGGCAGTTGTGTATTGTAGAGAGCCGGTGAGGGAACGGCGGTAAAGCTCCATTTGCTCGGTGTCGTGTTGAAGACATCAGCCATGGGTCTCCCGAGTGCATCGTTCAGGTTCATCGGCGGGAGGCCCAGGACCATTTCTATCGTGCGCAAACAGTCGATGGTGTTGTACTGCGTGGAGACCAGTGCACCCTGCTTCACATACGCACCGGCGATATACGCAGGGCTGCGATGCGAATCGACATGATCAGGCCCATCCTGGGAATCGTCTTCAACGATAAAGATCAGCGTGTTGTTGGCGTACTTGCTGTCTGCGATCTTTTGAATCAGCTGACCAACCGCATAGTCGTTGTCAGCTTGTTGCAGCTCCGGAGTATTCACGCCGTCAATCGCGGTGGCAAAGTTTCCGGTGTGATCGTTCATCAAGCGTACCAGGCTTAACTGAGGAAGATCCTCTCCACCATTGACGTACTTAGTATCGAACTCTCTCTCCCACTCCTTGAAACGCCAATAGTCCGGATACGTGGGATCCCAACCGCGGAAGTACGGATCAGTATACGGGATGAGGGAAACCTCGGTAGGGTAAGCCGTAACCGTGTTGGTTGAGGCCGGATCGTGGGCGAGAGAAAGGCTGTATGAGGAGGTTGGGGGGAATGTATAGCGTGTCCCATCAATAGAGAACCCGTAGTTACGAACGGTGAGTTTTGCCCGCAACGCGGCGTCCCACAAAAATCCGGTATTGATTTCATTGTCCGGTCCATCCGGGGCAGACGTATCGGTCTGGCCCGGCAGCACATCCGGATCACCCGACGTCAGGGGATCGGCGGCCTGGCGCGCGGCGACTCCCGGAAGGGCAACGTTCACACTACGATTTAAACCACCTTGGTCGAGGCTGAGGCCGCGTCCTGCGTAGGCCACCGGGTATTGGCTTTCTACCATGTTTTGAGCCTGAGCAGTAGTGGACCATGCCCAGCCATCGTAGCTGACTTCAGCGGTGCACATAAAATTATCTAGTGTGACGAACGTTCGAGCCAGCGAATGAAAATTGGGTGTGAGCGCCTTGCCGAATTCAGCCAGAGCGGGGTCGCCATTGCCGATCTCAAGGTCGCCCAGAATCTGATCGTAAGTCCGATTTTCCTTGATGATATAGATCACGTGCTTGACACCCTGACGTACGGCGTCCATGACTGCCGCGTCATTTGTACTCACGGTGCTTGAGAAACGGTTGTTCGCGGCTACCTGCGCAGTGAGCGTCAGGAGTTGCGCCTCATCGGGGGTCGGGAAGCTCTGCAGACCGGCTTTGATCAACTGGGGATTATAAGCGTTACTGGCATAGCCATTTTGGTGTGTCGGCGGGCCGAAGCTATAATACCAGGTCGGGTTTGCACCTGTCGGCGACTTGGCATTCACCACGTACACATATTGGCCATCGCCGCTTAAACTCACGGAGGTCGGGTACCAACCGGTCGGAATGAGTCCAACCACCTTGGAACCTCTGTTGCTCACGCTCAACGCAATCACCGCCACGGAATTCAGATTGCCATTCGTCACGTAGAGCAGCTTTTCATCCGGGGATAGCGCCACGCTGTTGGGGTTCGCTCCTTTATACTTCTCCAGCGCGGCAGGCAAGACTGACCCACGCGGCAGTACCGGGATAGTTTCGAGAACCGCGTTACTGGAAGTGTCGATGACATCGATGGTATCCGCCTGGTCATTGACGACATATAGCAGGGTCTGGGCGGCATTCAGCGTCATCTTGTTCGGCTGGCCTATTACCGGAATGCGTGCCGTTATTACCGGTTTCCCGCCCAGGTTCACGACGACGATCTCGCGGTCGCGCAGGCTTGACACGTACACAGTGGCGCTCGAGCCGGTCCCTTTCACAACCACCCAAAACGGATATTCCCCGCCCGGTACTCCCACCCTGGCAGGGTCGTTCTTGCCGGGGCGCAGGTCGAGTTCCGTTCCCTTGGACCATTTGCCCAGTCCTCCGGTAAACACCGTGATCGAGTCGTTATAATAATTCGCCACCACCAGCGTCAGGCCATCCTGCGAAATCGCCACGCCAGCGGCCATAGGCCTTACAGAAACCATCTCGTTGACCGGGATCTGTTCGCCGGTAGGCGGCTCTACAACAAGGCCGTTGCCCGCGGGATGGTTCAAGGCAAGCTCTGTGGCGTGCTGCCAGGATCCGCTAGCGTTCAGGGTAAAGACATGGACATTGTCCCCAACGGCCTTCGCGGGATTAAAGGCGCCGGTGGCGTCATAGGGAAGGTCCCCCGATCCGCTGGATACGTAGAAAGCCGTCCCGTTAGGATCGAAGACCATCCCATAGTAGGTATTGGGGACCATGACCACTTGCTTCTTGACCGGCTTGTTCGTCGAAATGTCATAGACGAACACGTACTCTTGCGAATCCGGCCAGTTGAAATAGGTGCCGAAGGCATCTATCTTGCCGTCAGTTCTAAAGACGCGGTTGTAGCCAGTCGTCAGGACCAGCAAGGTCTTTTTATCCGGACTCACCAGGGAAGTAGCCGCCTGCCCGGCCAGCCAGTTTGGATTGTCGGCCAGACCGGGATTCAACGGTTCAAATGTGGAACCCTGGGGTGCCAGCGGCGAAATCTGTTGGCCCATATTGGGTAGGGACTGGATGCCCTTCGGGGTTGGTTGGGGCACTGGAGCGCACGAACTGAGGACAGTGGCGGCAATAACCAGCACAGCCACCCACAAATAAGCCATACGACGGATTTTCATTTCTTTCCCTTCCTTAGTGTTTAGTTACAAAAGATCACTTACATTAACCCCTTTTGGGAAGGTATGTTGTTTGGTTAAACCGTGGGCTATAGTGCTGTCAATGATTACCTGAAACCTGTATAATGATAATATTCCCTTGCGACTAGGCTGTCAATGCCACTACTACAAATCTGAAATTCTGCCAGACGAATTCCACATATCCGCCCTCGTCAATTATTCTAACTTTTCGGCAGTGCTATCTCATATAACACAGATGAACATTCGATAGTCTCCTATAACAATCAGCTAACTGTACCGAAATAACTATCAAATTCATTTTAATTTGAAAACGTCTACTATTTGCCTAAGAACTTATCAACTCTGTTTTGAGCATTTGCGCGAAGATTGTAGTAGTAAAAAGGAATATCAAAGCTATGGTAAACCCCACTGGGGAACGCTCCTGGATTCTTATTTGATGGTCCCGGAGACCAAAGGCTTGCATCAGCAGTACTGCAAATCAAAACACCCTTAGTTTTGTCGATCCTGGCATCAGCGTATTGCGGCTCTTGCTGCCATGATACAAAATTCGGCGGGACCGGCATCAATGATCCCAGGCCTTCGGCAGTGGTTGCTAATGTTTCGTCTGTTTTCCAATTGATTGGATTTATGACCCGACCAACCACGCCATATAAGACTGGATTGATGCCACCAATCACAGGAGCTTGAGTGTTATATGAAATTATCACTCCAGTGTCATCAGGACCCGTGGCAAATTTCAGGTGCTTATTATTATCAAGGTATGCCTGAGTTACTGGATTGCCGATAACGTATGCAGCAATCATATTTTTATAAACCTCCGGGTGATCTTTCATGTATCCGGACAACAGGTTGCTCAGTACGGTTGCGCCTTGCGAATGTCCAGCTAAAATAAACGGACGGCCGTTGTTGAAGTGCTTGATATAGTAGTCGAAGGCCGTAACTGCATCCAATGTCGGTATGCCTGATATAACGTTTAATCGATCGGTTGACGAATTGTTATCCTGCCTGTAGTACGGCGCGTAAATATTACCTACGGTTTCAAAAGCAGTAGCTTGTCGTGCAAATGCTGCGGGTGCCTGTATGAGCATGGTTGGTTCGTCGATAGCACAAATCTGTGGATTATTAGGATCGGTACTTGTCCAGGCTGTTGGGTAAAGGTAAAATACATCTATTGCTTTGACTGTAGCAGGTAAAGACAACCAATGCGCAGCTTGTGAGTAATCAGTAGCTGGTTCCTTGCAGCTTGCCAGAAGCAGTCCTGCCGCGACTGCGGCAAGCGCCAACCCGGCGATTCCTGCTGTTTTGATGAAACCGCAACGCGTAAAGCCCCAATTAGTATTAGACATACATGTCCTCTCCTTTTAGCAGGTTCAAATTTTCTTTACTTCAGTTTTACTCATTTGCTGGCTACCAGGACAAACGCTATATATTAGAAATGCTAGCAATCAAGGTCACGGCAACGCCGGAAAAAGTAAACATAGATGGGATTATTCCCTTAGACAGTATGTTTTCACAGTTGCCAGACGATTCTTCGAACCTACTCACCACTGGACAAAACATCGGCATGTCTATCCGGCCATACGTACGATTATTCTGTGCCATTTTTTTGTTTCAATCTAATGCTGGTCAATATCGGACGAACATCGGTATGTACGTTAATCCATAATAACAATAAAGCTAAAGTTGCTAACCTTTCTTGACCATTGACTACTTCTCTTTTAATCTTCAGACTATGGTTATAACTGGATCAGTTGGGGGGCAGGTCAAATATAAAGACTATAGACTGCCGAGATGACTAAAGAATTGGGAGATTGCAGAATAGTTTATGATGACTAAGATCAGAATAATTATCACAATAATAGACAATATAATTATCCCCATAACAGACCCTACAATTCTCCCTATACATCCCATGTTTATTACTCCTTCTTGATTTATTATGTATCTGTTATGTATCTGTGGCGACTATTATACAAATCGCTACCAAATGATCTTTTTTTACCTGATCCAAGGGTAATTCCTTATCTCTTTTATGTTGCGAGTCCCCATAATAAAGATTATCTGAATTCATTTTTGCTTTACATCGAGCTTAACAACCGGTTTAATAATGACCTTATCCTGGCCGGTAACATTAACCGATTTTTCAGCATCAAAATCGAATGTTAGCACCGTAGTCTTACCTTCAACAACGTCAAAGGAATTCACAAATTTAAGCTCACCGCTCGGGATCGTTGCTGGCTCAATAGTATTGTCGGAAAAACCTACGCTTGCACTATCTACAACTAATCTTACCTGCGTATATTTCCCTGCTGGCACTTCACCTGCCGCAAAAAGCTCATCGAGTCCCTTAATTTTGAGTAGGTCAAAAGTACTGTTCCCGGTAATATTGATATTTATCCAGGTATCACCGCCCTGCTGCTGATTCTGCGGCCCCTGATCCTGTGCGTTGCCCTTGGTGGTATTGTCGCTGACTGGTTTATTCCCCTGGTTTTCCTGGCCAGTGCCAGTTGTATGGATTTCGATGCTTGAAATCGTAAGCATCACACTAGTGATCTCTTTCTTTTGCGTAGGAGCATCGGTCATGTGTACTTCTACATGACCTGTGCCAGCTCCGGTTGTGTAACTAGGGCTACCTGCTGGGCCTTGAACATTGCTGCCAGCATTGCCCTGGGTCGGTTGAGCTTGCTGCCCTGAAGTACAAGCTGCCAATGGCAATGTAAAAATACAAGCTATGAGCAAGATCGTTAATATAGACAATAATCTCTTCATCTCTTCCCCCGCATATTTATAATATTTATAGTTATTTAAAAATAATAGCAAGATGAGAATGGAATAGTGATATAATCTGGCGTGAATTTGTGAAATAGTTATGACATTCATATGACCCCTCCGGAATAAGTTAGCAAAACCGATAGAATTTTAATTTATACTGGACTATAAACCGGTGTTGGGTCATCTTAGCCGTAAGAACTGATCACCATTGAACGAACATCGGCATGTCTATCCGGCCATGCGTACGATTATTCTGTGCCATTCTTTATTTCAATCTAACGCTGGTCAATATTGGACGAATATCGGTATGTCGGTTAATCCATAATGTGGCTGATAATCAAATCTGCCAATAAATGTAGTGAACCGGTGCAAACGGTTGCTATACCTGATATTCATATGTTATAGTGCAAAACGAAATACCTCCCTGGATTTGTGAAGACGTGATAGACCCTGCCTGGCTAGAAAATGCTCCTGCAAAGGGAACGTATTGGGTAAGTTTCGATTCTGTCTGATTAAGTAGGAAAGGATAGTATGATGAATTTCAACAGGATATTAGCTTTAATGTTGCTAACAGCCCTGGTGCTGCCCATACTGGCGGTCAATCCTGCCGGCGGCGCCGCCGATGCCTCAGGCAGTATGTCGGACTGGTCGGCCGTGCAACCCTTCAGGACGCTCGCTCAAGCAACATCCTCTACAGCCGGTTGGAGTGTAGTGGGAACGCCGGGATCCCAGCCCGGCCGTAATGATATCCTCAACCCTGTCATCAACGGTCTGCCGACCGGCAGCGAGATACACGACATGGCCTCCGCTAACGATGGCAACACCGTCGCTGCCATTGTGACTGTGAATGGGAAAGCCTTCGATCCCTCAGCGGCATCGACGCCGCTGAGCATTTTATACAGCACTAATACAATGGGGATGTCCTGGAGCACGGACGCCTATAACAACCTGGTACACACATTGGGATGGCAATCCGGCAGACAGGTTTTTAATATCGCTATTGCGCCGGATGATCCAAAGTACTATGCAGTGACATCCGGCCAGGGGAATCCTCTGGCTACTCCTTATGGCCC
>JBEKVW010000042.1:0-19002 GCA_049513695.1 Dehalococcoidia bacterium
AAGTACGATTAAAGAGCGTACAAAGGTCATGAGAGACCTAAAAAGTTTGGATACTGCACAACTAATACTTGATGGTTTTCTAGTGAATTACAATTATTTTAGACCGCATGAAACGCTGAAAACTACGCCTGCAAATAAGGCACAAGTACAATTTCCTTATGATAATTGGGAGAGTCTTATAAAACACTCAGAAGAAGCCAAAGAGCCGACTTCTGAACCTCATTATCAGCCTATACAGCCACTACCTTTCATAAAGCCCACTCCCATTGAAAGATTACGCATGGAGCAGATGCTTTATAAACGTAGAAAGTTGGAGACTAAAAGAACGGGCATTCCTTATAAGCCAAAGAGTAAAGGCGGTAGGCATAAATCACCACGGCCTACAATGCAAACCCTTAATATGCTTAGGGGTTACAAGTGAGTTTAACAAATGAGAACAAACTATACGTGGTTTAATAGTGAAAATCTGGGTTGTCTTGGAAATGTGGTAAATCAGACGGATTTATCGCACATTCGTAATCGTCGGAGATACCAGCATGTCCAATCGTAAAGAGGCATTTCTTACAGAATATGACACAGTTCTTAGCATTCCTTTTTCCCCCCATACTAAATGGGATAAGTGGATGAGGAAACCAATCATATCCTTGGCTAATTGCCTTGAATTCCTTCCCGCATTTTGCACAATGGGAATCTTGTCTGTCCAAGGCTACATCAACTGCCAAGCCTCTAAAACTCATGACCTTACCCTCCCAAAATCCAAAATAGTGAAAGACCCTAACGGAGATATATGGGGACTCAATGGTGATAATGTTAGTTCAGGCATACATATATCGAAGTGGAAACTTAAAAAGCCAAAATACATTGTATTTTTCCAAAGAGCTATTGGTGATGATTTTCAGCACATGGGTTGCCATAAATCCTTGTATTCCGCCATGAAGCAAGCCACCCAACTCTATTATGATAATCCAGAACTATGTTTAGCTAATATTAGAGAAGCGAATATGAAATTATACACTATCAACCAAGATATAGCAGAACCCCCCTCTCCATTGGAGAGGGGGGTTCTTTTTTTCTAAGAGGGAACGAGTTCCCTCTTCAACGCCTTTTCTCCTTTACTATTGGAGCTTGGAATATTTTTACATCTAAGGTTAATGCTGACTTAACAATCTAAGTGGTATAATTTAGAGTCCTTTGAAATCTACCAGGAGGGAACCGTGCCGGAAGATACCAAAAAAGTTGATATGGAGAAGATAGTCTCGCTTTGCAAAAGGCGGGGCTTCGTCTTCCAAAGCAGTGAAATATACGGCGGACTGGCCAGTTGCTGGGACTACGGACCGCTGGGCGTCGAACTTAAAAGGAACATTAAGGATTTCTGGTGGAAGAAGGTCGTTCAGGAACGCGACGACATGGTGGGCATCGACGCCAGCATCATGATGCACCCCAAGGTCTGGGAGGCCAGCGGCCACGTGGCCGGGTTCTCCGACCCGCTGGTGGAATGTAAAAACTGCCGCATGAGGTTTCGTTCTACGGATATCGATACCTCCGCCTGCCCCAACTGCGGCGGACAGCTTACCGAGCCACGTATGTTCAACCTGATGTTCAAGACCTTCATGGGCCCGGTAGAGGATGCTGCTTCCATCGTTTACCTGCGGCCGGAGACGGCGCAGGCGCAGTTCGTCAATTTCGACAACGTGCAGTCCACCACCCGCAAGAAGCTGCCTTTCGGCATTGCGCAGATAGGCAAGTCCTTCCGCAACGAGATCACAACCGGCAACTTCATCTTCCGCACCCGAGAGTTCGAACAGATGGAGATCGAGTATTTCGTCAAGCCCGGCAGCGACCAGCAGTGGTTCGATTACTGGGTCAAACAAAGGCTCGACTACTACGTCAGCCTGGGAATTAAGAGGGATAACCTGCGCCTCAGAGAGCATGGTAAGGAGGAGCTGGCCCACTATGCCCGGTGCTGCTACGACGTGGAATATAATTTCCCCATTGGCTGGTCCGAGATCGAGGGCATAGCCAACCGAGGCGACTACGACCTCACACGGCACTCCAAGTTCAGCGGCAAGACGCTGGACTATTTCGATGAAGAGAAAAGCGAACGCTATGTACCCTACGTGATCGAGCCGTCATCAGGTGTGGACCGCTCCCTGCTGGCCGTACTGTGCGATGCCTACGACGAGGAGCCGGCCGATAAAGAGACCAGGGTCGTTTTGCATATCAAGCCGGAGATCGCCCCCATCAAAGTGGCGGTGCTGCCGCTCAGCCGCAACGCCAAGCTGCTTCCCAAGTCTAAAGAAGTGCATGACATGCTGCGGCCGCATTTGATGACGCAGTACGACGATGCGCAGAGCATCGGCAGGCGCTATCGCAGGCAGGATGAGATAGGTACGCCCTTCTGCGTGACCATCGATTTCGACTCTCTGGATGATAACCAGGTCACCATTCGCGAGAGGGACAGCATGCAGCAGGAAAGGGTGCCGGTCGCTGAATTGCTGGACAGGCTGAAATCGAAATTTAGTTTTTAGGGAACCTGCACGCATGGCAGCCAATTAATGAATCGAATTATGAAAATTATACATTTCGCTGATGCTCATATAGGATTGGAAACTTACGGAGGCATGGACTCCGCCACCGGCCTGAATACGCGTGTCATCGACGAGCTGAAGGCGCTGGACGCGGTTATAGACTTCGCCATCAGTGATAAGGCCGACCTGGTATTGTTCTGCGGTGATGCTTACAAGAACCGGGAGCCCTCTCCGACCTACCAGAGGGAGTTTGCCAGGAGGATAAGGCGCCTGTCGGAGGCTAAAATACATACCGTGGCGGTGGTGGGCAACCACGACCTGGCCGGATCGCCGGGCAAGGCCAGCTCGGTGGAGATATTCGATACTCTGGACATCGAATATATCCACGTGGCCAACAAGCCCGGGATATTAAACATCGCGACGGGAAAAGGCGAGATCCAGGTAGCGGTCTTCCCCTGGCCGAGGCGCACCGCCCTGCTGGCCAGGGAGGATGTGAAAAACCTGGGCATCGGACAGGTGATAGAGCAGCTACAGGATGCCATGGCGGACAAACTGGTGGAGCTGGCAGGGAATATAGAACCCTCCAAACCCGCCGTCCTGGCTGCACATGTGGCGGTATCAAGTGCTAAAACAGGCACTGAGAAAAATATGGTGATAGGCAGCGACCCGGTGGTCATGCTCAGCACCATCGCCAGCCCTGTCTACGACTACATCGCACTGGGACACGTTCACAGGCAACAGGTTTTGAGCGAAACCCCGCCGGTCGTCTATGCCGGCAGCCTGGAGAGGCTGGATTTTGGTGACGAGGGTGAAGATAAGGGCTTTTATGTAGTGGAGATAAAGCAATCGGGAAAAAAACGGCGGGTCAACTATGAGTTCCATAAAATGCAGGCCAGGCGTTTCCTGACGCTGGAAATAGAGGTACCCGATGAGGAAGCCGACCCCACCGGCAGGGTACTGTCTGAAATTGCAAACAAGTCGGACGATATCGGGGGCGCCATAGTAAGGTTAAAGCTGTCACTGCCCGGCCATCTGGCCTCAACACTAAGGGACGCTGAGATTTTTAAAGCTTTAAAAGAAGCATATAATGTAAGCATTGCCAGGGATATCAGAAAGGTTTCCAGGAGCCGCGGCGCAGGCTGGATTAACGATACACTGACCCCGCTGGAGGCCCTGAGAAAATATATGGAGACGCAAAATATTGCGGTTGAAAGGCGTAAGAAGCTGCTTGAATATGGTGAAAAGTTAATCAATGAAAAACTCTCTGCCGACAGGGGGACCCATGCAGGATAAAGGCCCCGGTCGCAGGAACAAAGTAAATATCCGGTTTGGCATACGCGACAAGATTCTTATCTCCTTCCTGGCGTTGTCGCTTATTTCGGTGGGCATCATCAGCTCGCTGGCCCTGCGCTATATAGGTTCGGTGGGTTCTCTGACCAAGCAATACAGCGATACGCTGGGGGAGACCGTCCAGTCGGTGACTATTGCAGCCCTGGAGGACCAGGGCCGGCGAACTATCTATCAGAAGGCCGACGATGTAGCCCATCAGATCTTTTTTTACCTCCAGTTGCATCCCAGCCTGGATGAAGATGCCATGACGAAGGACAACGAGCTGAAGTCCATCGCGGTACAGAGCGTGGGCAGGAGCGGCAATACCAGGGTCTATGATACGTCCGGCCTAATTCTGTTTAGTCCTGACCCCAAGCAGTTGGGCGCCAACCTCCGCCAGCTTGCGGGAGAGCCGACGTACTACTCGTCGATTTTCGAAAGGAGCCTGCTGGGTGAGGACGCCTCCGGTTATTATAGCTATAAAGGTGCGTCGGATAACCAGGAACGCACCAAGTATATGTACACGGTCCCGGTACCGGGGACAAAGCTGGTAGTGGCTGCTTCCACTTATCTTGATGAATTTTCCTCTGCCGCTGAGGATACCAAGAACCAGATAGCCACTGCCGTCGAGGATATGAGCAACCAGGTGGATAAGCAGGCCAAGGAAGCCGAGCTGATATTTATCGGAGTCATTGTCGCCATGGTGGTAGTTGTCTCAGGCATATCCTTCCTGCTGTCGGAAACAATTACGCGGCCGGTTATGGCGCTGACCAAGGGTTCGGAGAATATAGGTAAGGGCGAACTTAACTTCACCCTCGACGTGAATACTGGTGACGAGATGCAGGTACTGGCCGAACAATTCAATGCTATGGGCGCGGCCCTGCAGGAATCTTACAGCAACCTGGAACAGAAGGTGATCGAGCGTACGGAAAAGGAACGTCAGAGGGCGGAGCAACTGCGTACCATCAACGAGGTCAGCCGTAAGATCAGCTCTATCGTCAACCTGGACGAGCTGCTGGCCTATGTGGGCAACCTGCTCAGGCAGACCTTCCATTTTTACAACGTAAATATATTCCTATTCGAGCCGAATTCGGGCAAATTGATGCTCAAGACGCTTCATTTCAGCGGGCAGAAAAGCGTTATACCCGTAGGCGTACCCCTTGAAATGGACGAGCAGGGCATCATAGGCAAAGCAGCCAGGTCGGGCGACTATGTCCTGGTTAATGATATGGAGGCCGAGCCGGAATTTAAAAAAACCGAGCACATGAGCGAGACCAAATCGGAGCTGGCGGTCCCCGTGAAAATGGGTGAGCGGGTGTTGGGTGTACTGGACATCGAAAGCGCCGATGTAAACGGGTTCGACGAGGCGGATGTTTTCACAGCCCAGACCCTGGCCGACCAGCTTGCTGTAGCTATTGAAAATGCCCGTCTCTACCAGGAAACGCGTCAGATGGCGGTTACCGAGGAACGCAACCGCATGGCGCGGGAGATACACGATACGCTGGCGCAGGGCTTCACCGGTATAATATTGCAGCTCGAAGCTACGGAGCAGGCGCTGGGGGATACCAATGATGATGTGCAGAGACACCTCAACCAGGCGCGCAGCCTGGCGCGCAAGAGCCTGGCGGAGGCCAGACGCTCCGTATGGAACCTCAGCCCTCAGGCGCTGGAACAGCTCAGGCTTGACGAGGCCATCAAGCAGGAGGTCGAGAGGTTCAGGCAGGATAATGGCATCGATGCCAACTTCACACTCTTCGGGGAGAAGCGCGACCTGCCTCCCGATATGGGCGTTGCCCTCTTCCGCATATGCCAGGAATCGCTGGCCAACATCTCCAAGCATGCGGAGGCCAGCGAGGTGGGTGTCGTCCTCAGCTTCAACGATTCCGCCGTAGATTTGAGCATCAGAGACAACGGCAAGGGCTTTGACCCGGGGGCTATCAAAAAACCGGGCAAGAGCGGCTACGGGTTGATAAGCATGCGCGAGAGGGCATTGGGTCAGAAGGGCAACTTCGAGGTCCAGAGCGAAAAGGGAGAAGGCACTACCGTCAGGGTTTCAATTCCTCTTGCATAGGAGGTAAGAGCGTGGAGGCAATCAAGATTTTAATTGTAGATGATCACCCGGTTGTAAGGGAAGGTATCTGCTCCATGCTGAAGCGTGAGCCGGACTTTAAAATAGTCGGTGAAGCCACCAACGGCCTGGAAGCCATAGAAAGGGTACGTGAATTGTCTCCCGACGTAGTGCTTATGGACCTGCGCATGCCGGAGATGGACGGCGTTGAGGCCATCAGCAAGATCAAGGAAGAGAGACCTGAGGTCAAGTTCATCATATTAACAACCTTTTCCGACGACGAATATATATTCAAGGGCATTGCCGCAGGGGCAAGGGCATATTTATTGAAAGACGCTCCGCGTGAAGAGCTGTTCAAGGCTATTCGGGCGGTTTCAAGGGGCGAATCTCTGATCCAGCCGGTAGTTGCTTCCAGGCTGCTGGATAGACTGGCCGAGCTGTCGAAGAAAACACCGTCGGCGGAAATGCTCTCCGAAAGGGAACTCGAAGTCTTGCGGCTGATGGCCAGTGGAGTATCGAATAGAGATATCGCCGGACAGCTTTCCATCACGCAAAGCACGGTCAAAACACATATAACCAGCATCTTTCAGAAGCTCAACGTGACCACGCGTACGGAAGCAGTAACCACCGCTCTCAGAAAAGGCATGATCCAGCTTTAACCATACTTTAGTATGATTTTGTATCATCGAAAGGGTTGACCTGACAAGGTCAACCCTTTTATAAACAAAACCAACCTATCTCCCGATTATACATATACTCCGATTACGTTAAACTTACCCCGTCTAACAGGAAAGGTATTTACGCGTGATCAATATGAGAGAATTAACAGGATCCAATAATCAATTCGAAGTGAGCGTTTCCGAAGTTAACTTCGGAAACGGGAAAGTTAAGCTAACCGGCAGGTTGCTTTACCCACTGATCGACGGCAAAGTTCCGGGCGCAGTGCTATGTCATGGCTTCGGCACGGGATACCGCACCGTCGAATCTCCGGCCCGCATCCTGGCCAGTAAGGGCATCGCAGTACTCATTTTTGATTTCAGGGGTCATGGCGGGAGCGAAGGCATAGTAGATGAAGACATTGTGAAAGACGTTATCGATGCCTGGAATTTCCTGTCCACCTGGCCCGGTGTTGATAGTGAACGCATAGCGCTGGCAGGGCACAGCATGGGAGCACTGGCAGCCATACTGGCTGCCCGACAGATTAAGCCGCATGCTCTGATCGCTATCTCTTGTCCGCCGGAGATCAACGGGGATATGAGTAAACTTTCCTTTGAGGTTCCGGTAGAGCTTATGGAAGAAGATAGGCCGGTTATGGAATACCCGCGGGATGGCTCTCTCCCCTGGGTGAAAGGCTTCGCCGGGCTGCTGTCGCAGTTCTGGATGAGAGTGGCCGGCTACAGGGTGCGCGTTAATTGGAGCAGGTTCTTCAATATTATGGGAAGGGCCAGGCTGTCAGCGGTCATACGTGAACTAAAGGACTGCACTATGCTGTTCGTCCATTGCGACGGCGACAGCATCGCTCCCTACACCACTGCGGTGGCCCTCTACGAGACGGCCAGAGGGCCCAAGGAAATCCTTCTGTCGGAAGGAGGTTTTCATTCAACACCACTGCTGGCAGGCAGGATCCGACGTGATTGGACGGACTGGACAGCCAATACGCTCTACGGCCGTTACAGATAATATCAGTGCATAAATATTAGGGAAGGTGAAAAATGGAAGAACCGATCAGAATCATGATTACCGATGACAATGAGGTGGTCAGAGAAGGGCTTATAAGCATATTCGAGGGCCATAAAGATATACAAGTCGTGGGCCAGGCGGTCGATGGTTTGGATGCCCTGGATAAGGCCGAGAAGCTTCAACCGGATGTAATACTCATGGACGGCCAGATGCCGCGCATGGACGGGCCGGAGGCCATCCGCCGCATCAAAAAGATCATGCCTGATGTGAAGATACTCTTCCTGACGGTTTACGGCGATTATGCCGGAGATGCTTTGGCCGCCGGCGCAAGCTGGTATCTTACCAAGGACTGCCGACGCCAGGACTTGCTGGAGGCGGTCAGGGCACTGGCGCAGAGTGCACGCCTTAAAGCCAGGCAAAGCAGTTAAGATTTACGTAGTTTAAGGCTTTCAAAAGTCCCGCCTTATGCAGGCGGGACTTTTTTATTTCCCTTTTTGTTTTATTAATTTGAACTGCGTCACGTCTACTATGCCCATATCGGTGAGGCGCAACTCGGGGATGACAGGCAGGGCGATGAACGATAGGATGGCGAAGGGCGCTGGCGGCAGGTTGCCCAGCCCGGTGGCAGTACTTTCCAGAGCATTGAACTGTCTGGATACTTCCTCAGCCGGCTGCGCAGAGAGCAATCCGCATATCGGCAAAGGTAAGCGGGCGATGATTTTCCCGTCCCTGCAGGCCACAAGACCCCCCTGCATTTGCGCAATACCCTTTACGGCTGCATAAATATCGGTGTCGCTCGTTCCCACAGCGACTATATTGTGCGAATCATGCGCGATGGTGGAGGCTATCGCTCCCTTCTTAAGGCCGAACCCTTTGACCAAACCCAGTCCGATATTACCCGTTCCCTTATGCCTTTCGATCACCACGGCTTTCAAAATATCCTTTCGCGTATCCGGCTTGAAAATACCCTTCGGCACTTTGAGCGGGGTTTTACGGGTTACGATCTGTCCGGGGACGATCTCTATGACCGGGAAGCGGTCTCCAGCGATTTTGAGCTGGAGCGCTCTGATACTAAAGTGCCGGATGTTGACCGACTTCAGCAGCCTTTGCGGAGTTTTGTCCGAATAGGGACCCAGGTACTTGCCGCCGCTGGCGGCTAACCGGCCGTTATAGAAGACCATATCCACCTTTAACCTCTTGAGGTCCGTTAGCGTCACCATGTTGGCCCGGTAGCCCGGAGCCAGGGCCCCCAGGTCGTAGAAGCGGTGATATTCGGCGGAGTTGATGGTAGCCAGTTGAATGGCCCTGACGGGGTTGAGGCCAAGCTTTATGGCCTTCCGAACTACGGCATCGACGTCCCCATCGTTCAAAAGATCGGAGCAGGAGCGGTCGTCTACCACGAACATGCACCTGTGCCATGTTTTATCGGTAACCAGTGGCAGCAGGGTCTCCAGGTTTTTCTCTGACGAGCCTTCCCTGATCATAAGGTACATGCCCCTGCGCAGCTTTTCCCTGCCCTCTTTTAGCTCTGTGGTCTCGTGGTCGGAGTATATGCCGGCGGACATATAGGCATTCAACTGTTTTCCGCCCAGACCGGGGGCATGGCCGGCTATGATCGTGCCCTGTGAAGCACGTATCTTGTCAATAACCGGGCCGAAGGCGTTGATCACGCCGGGGTAGTTCATCATTTCTCCCAGGCCCACATTGTTTTTCCATTTAAGCAGCCTGGCTATTTCGGGCGCCTCGATATCCGCTCCCGCCGTCTCCATATGCGTGGCGGGCACGCAGGACGGCGCCATGAAGAAGAAGTCCAGCGGAAGGTCGCGGGCGCAATCCAGCACGAATTTTATGCCGGCGCTTCCGGACACGTTGCTTATCTCATGTAGGTCGGTAACTATGGATGTGGTGCCGTGGGGAACGACTGCACGGGCGTATTGCGAGGGGTGCAGCATAGAGCTCTCAATATGAATGTGGCCATTGATAAACCCGGGGGCCAGATATCCGCCTTTGAGATCGATGACTTTTTTGGCTTTTCTGTATTCACCGATACCGGCAATACGGTCCTGATAGACGGCGACATCGCCCTTTTCGATCTCTCCGGTGAAAGTGTTTACGATGCGTGCATCCTTCAATACCAGGTCGGCTGGTCTATCCCCCCGTGCCACAGCTATTAGATCGGACAGGCTCAAATCACACTCCAATAGCGGCATCCATCGGCGCAATATAAAATTTGATAACGAAAACCCTCATTCTATATAACAGATATCGGAAAGGTAACGGTATTTCTCATCCCAGTCGATGCCGTAGCCCACTATGAATTTATCGGGAACCGTAAATCCCAGGTAATCGATTTTAACCGGTATC
This sequence comes from Dehalococcoidia bacterium, assembly GCA_049513695.1. Classification (GTDB taxonomy): domain Bacteria; phylum Chloroflexota; class Dehalococcoidia; order GIF9; family UBA5629; genus UBA1162. The sequence continues at coordinate 9,970 of JBEKVW010000042.1, forward strand.
TTATGCCGGGACGGCTTATCAGTCAGGCTGCATAAGCGCACCGAGGCAGGCTTTTTCTTATTAAGATAATCAATAAAATAGGCGGTGGTGAGCCCGGTATCGATGGTATCTTCGATAACGATGATATGCCTGTCTTTCACTTCCTCACTGAGACGGGTTAAGACTTTGATCTTGCCTGACGACTCTATGCCGCTCCCGTAGCTTGATAGTCGCATAAAGGTTACTTCAAGCGGCATGGCTATCTGGCGCACCAGGTCGGCCATGAAGATAAAAGAGCCTTTAAGTATGCCGATGAGCAGAGGGTTTTTATCCGAATAGTCCCGGCGGATTTCGCCTGCCATCCTCTCAATAGCCGCCTGGATATCCTGCCGTGTTATGAGTACATGGGGCGTACCGGACATGCAGACGATTATAACCGCAGCCGTATGGGTTGTCTATATGCTTATGGAAAAACGCACTTTACTTTCTGGTGACCAGTTTCTTGACCGCCATATTCAATCCATCGATAGTGAGATCGTACATGGGAAAAAGCTTGGCAACCATCTGCACAGTGGGATAGTTGCGCAAGGTGGATGTCTCGGGGTTGAGCCATGTGCAGTGAGTAAAATGCAACTTGAACTGACGAAGCCTATCCAGGCCCGACATCTTCTGGTAACCGTGGAAATAGAGGTCTCCGTAGCGGTCGACCAGCTCTGAGTAGGCCATGCAGGCATCGCCGACGAAGATGACCTTATAGTCCGGCTCCAGCACCTTTAGCAGGTGCTCGATATACTCGCCCTTGCGCTGGTAAATGTCGGAGTAAAGTACATCGTAGGGACAATTGTGGAAATAGTAATATTTAAAAGACCTGAAATGGCTGAGAGAATTGGCAGCCGAAAAAAGCTGGCTGCAAAGGTCGGCATAAGGCTCCATGGAGCCGCCGGCATCCATAATCAGCAGGAGCTTGATGCTATTCTTGCGCGGCCGCTTCCATTTAAATTCCAGCTCACCGGCGTTCTTGCAGGTGGCATCGATAGTCCTGTCGAGGTCGAGCTCGTCCTCGGGGCCGACCCTGTTCAACTGCCGGAGCTGTTTAAGGGCCACCTTTATCTGGCGGACATCGAGGGTCATATCGCTACGGTAGTTGCGGAAATTGCGTGCCTCCGCTATGCGGACGGCGCTGCGCATGCCGCCGGGCCCACCCACCAGTATGCCCTGAGGGTTATACCCAGAATGTCCAAAAGGTGAAGTGCCGCCCGTGCCTATCCAGTAATCGCCGCCGTCGTGCCGTTCTTTCTGCTCCTTGAGTCTCTTTTCGAATTCCTTCATCAGCTCTTCGATATCCATTTTTTTGATGGCGGCTATCTCTTGAGGCGTAAGCTGCGGCCTGTTCTTAGGATCGGTCAGCCATGTAAGCAACTCTTCTGTGAAATCGAGTGGAGGCGCAATGCCGTTGAAATAGTCCTGGAAAGCGATGTCATACTGGTCAAAATGTGTCTCGCTTTTAACCAGGATAGCGCGGGCCAGGTAGTAAAACTCATTCAGGTTATTTATGCAGCCCTTGTAGAGCGCCTCCATCAGGATCATCCATTCCGTGATGGAAACGGGCACTTTCCTCTCCTGCAGCTTATAGAAAAAAGGGGTAAACATGACATTAACTCATTGGCGGTGGCTTCAGTTGCCGTAAACGTTATAATCCCGGCTCCCGGGCTTCTTCCTGACGTAGTGGTTTACATAGTAATTGATGTCGGTCTCTTTCTTGATGAGGGTCCCCAGAAAGGGTATCTCTCCGTCTTTGATTTTGCCGTCCAGCCCACTGGCCATCAGTGCTTGAATCCAATCTATCAGCTCGCTGGTGGAAGGCTTCTTGCGGAAATCGTCGATCTTGCGCAGGCTATAGAAGGATTCCATGGCGTCCTTAAGCAGGGAATTTTTGATGTCGGGGAAGTGGACCCTGATGATATCCTCCATCAGTTGAGGATCCGGGAATTCAATATAATGGAAGATGCAGCGGCGAAGGAAAGCGTCCGGCAGCTCTTTCTCGTTGTTGCTGGTAATAATAACAATCGGGCGCTGCCGAGCCGCAATGTTTTCGTTGGTCTCCGGTATGTAGAAGCTCATCTCGTCCAACTCATTAAGCAGGTCGTTGGGGAACTCGAGGTCGGCTTTATCAATCTCATCGATCAGCAGCACATCCTGTTGAGGCGAGGTGAAGGCCTGGCCGAGCTTGCCAAGCTTGATATAATGTTTGATTTCCGAAACATCCCTGTCGCCAAACCGGCTATCGTTGAGTCGCTGTACCGTATCGTAAACGTAAAGGCCTTCGGACGCCTTGGTGGTGGATTTGATATTCCAGACAATCAGCTTTTTCGCCAGCGATTTGGCTATGCTGTGGGCCAGCAGCGTTTTGCCGGTGCCCGGCTCCCCCCTGACGAGGAGCGGCCTCTGCAGGACGATGGACACGTTGACCGCATTTTTCAGGGCCTCGGATATCACGTAGTCGCTCGAGCCCTTGAACTGGTCAAATTGTTTTTGAGTCATGATACATCCTCCAGAGAATCAGGGGTTCACATTTAACCCCCCCGGTCGGGATAGCCGGAGGGCGGGGTGTAAAAATCCTGAGTGCGTTTTGGTTAAGATTTTAGGTTATGAGATGGTTAAAAGCAAATTGAGCGGCCAATCAGGCCGGAAGCTGATCGGAAGATATGATCTGCGATGTGGGAATATCCACCTGGGGCATGCCGTCGGTATAGTGGGGGATGGGTGGTTTCAGAGGCTGCTTGGGGCCGTAATTCCTGTCTTCATTTATAGTATCCAGGACGCTGTAAACGATCTCTGTGGCGCCCTTATGGGTCCCTTTGTGGCCGATCGGCAGCTTGCAGATATGCAGCTCCCACTCGTTATAAGTGTTGCGCGTCCAGGTTACGGTACGGCCTCCTGCCAGGGCGGCGCTCTTCTTGTCGCCTGGGGTAACGACGATGGGTTTAATGCTGGTATTCTGCCACTGGGTCACCACGGTTCGAAGCAGTTTTTTAGTGGTGAACCCGCATTCCTCGACGGTCGAAGCTTTCTCCGGCATGGAATCGATAACATTTATGTCGGGGGCCGGCAGGCTCTTTTTATCCATGATCGGGCCCATCTCCGTCATTTCCGGAGACTGCGGTAGTTCTTTGCCCTGTGCCAGTTCCTCCTCATATTTTTGCAGCAGTTCTCCGAATTTTTCCATGAGCTGCTCACGCGTATTCTGGGGAGGTTTTTTCAATCCATCGCCTATCATAAATACCGTAGTCTGTGGAGCAGGCATGGCTTGCTGTGGAGGTGGAGGCAGGGGCATGGGGTAGGGAGGATAGTAGGGAGGTATCGGCGGGGGCGGCGCCTGGAAAGGTGAAGGGTAAGGGATGGGCTGGGGGGCCCGTTGGCCGCGCCTTACCAGCGAATAAATGCCGTAGATTATACCGGCTATGATCAGGATGGCCAGAGGAATGGTGATTATAGGCATTGTGTAGTCGGCATCCCACTGAACGGTCACTGTCTTGGGGCCATCCACCGTCTCGGTGCCCGTGGAGAGCAGGGCCTTATATTTGCCCCCGAAGAAGCCGAGCACGCCCGGCATGGCAATTTCAATGGGGTTCACATCCCATTTCATGACGCCGCCTGCCTTTTGCCAACCACCGCCCTGTACGTTGCCGAATTGTGAGGCAATGGTGATCTTATAATATAAATCATAGGTTGCTATGTATTGACCGGCCTGGGAAATACCGATATTCAGAGTCGGGGACTTGATTTTATCGCCGCCCGGCGCCAGCCAGTATGAGAACTGGTATTGTGAATCAGCGTCCTGAGTAACTATATCGTCTGCGGTGACGGCCAGAGGCTGACCTTCCTTATACCATCCGGAGCCTGAAATCGTGGTGATGCCGGCTGGATCCGTCTTCAACTCGACATCGTATTCCGGATAGTAAGTGAAAGTTACCTGGGGGGAATCCTGGCTTACGCTGGCAGAGCTCTGTTCCGCCACGTACCTGATATCCGTCCTGCCAGGAACCGGGACGATGCTATCCACTGAAACCGTTACTATCGAATCGGGGTCCAGACCGGTTACCCTTATCGTATCCCCGCCGTTCATAGTTCCCTTCAAAGCCCCACCTACATACACCTTGGTCTGCCCTTCGGCAAGACTGTCGGAGATGCCTATGGTGGCATTAAAGGTGCCTTTGTCAACGGTTAAGGTAAACGATTGCTGGGTCGTGGTCGTCCCGCTGGTGGCTGTGATGGTAAAACTATAGTTGCCGGCGGTGCCGCGGGCAGGAGTGCCTACGAGCTGGCCATTATTGAATGTCAGCCCGGAGGGTAAGTTGCCCGCGCTCATGGCGTAGGTTATTGTTCCGCTGCCGCCGCTGGCAACGAAGCTGGCCGAGTAGGCCTGTCCCACAGTGGCCCCCGGTACGTCTGTGGTGGTGAAGGTCAGGGCAGGGGCGGATATATTGATAAAATAGGTCTGCGAAGCAGTGCCATCGGCGGAGTCGCTAACCGTCACTGAGAATGCGTATGCACCGGCCGTGGTGGGAGTGCCAAAAATTGACGATCCAAACATAGACAGGCCGGGTGGAAGGGTGCCGGTATACGACCATGTGCACGTGCCGCTGCAGGGTGTGGCAGAAAATCCTGCCGAATAGGGGGTGCCTACCTGTCCGCTAGGTAAGCTGGCCGGGCTTATAGTAGGAGCCGCATGAGTCGCGCTGGATTGCAAGCCGACTGAGAACACAAAGAACGCGACTATTACGATCAGCCACCTGGCCGATTTGGTAATCAATTGCCTTCTATATTTCACAGGATAAGATTACTCGTATAAAGACAGTTTATGCATGTATTATAATAACAATTTGTATTATTGTCGATTTCGCTGCAAATACAATCCGCATTGAGCGGGGCTGGCGCTTTTCAAACGCATGGGTTGATTTATAGCACATTCGATAATACAATAAGCTAATTTTATTAGAACATTATTAATAACGGATATACCCTGGGTCACCGGAGCACGTATGATGACAGAGAATCTCAACGCGGCTAAAGAGACGGAAAAGCTTTTAGTTCAGGAAAACCGGAGGATACAGAAATACCTGGATACTGCTGACGTCATCATAGTTGTCCTCGATGCGAATGAAAAAGTAGTGCTGGTCAATAGAAAGGGCTGCCAGGTGCTCGGGTATGATGAGAAGGAAATATTGGGAGTAAACTGGTTCGAAGGTTTCATTACACAAAGGGTAAGAGAGGAGTCCAGGCAGGTCTATCAAAGGTTTGTCTCCCGAAAAAAAGACGTGCCTGTTATTTTTGAGAGGCCCGTTATTACACGTAAGGGCGAAGAGAGGATTGTCGCTTGGAGCAACGCCCTGCTGAAAGATGATGCCGGCCGCATTACCGGCGTAGTCTGGTCGGGCGAAGATATAACGGACCGCAAAAAGATTGACTCAGAATTGTCTTTACGCACGCACCTGCTGGACCTGGCAGTCGATTCAATATATGTTATCAATGCAGCCGGACATATAGTTTTTGCTAATGAGGCAAGCTGGAGGACCCTGGGCTACGGTGAAATAGAGTTTCTGGGCATAAATATCGCAAAAATCGTTGACCCGAAAAGCCGGGCGATTATGACCGAGCGTATTAAAAAAGTGTTTCAGGATGGCGAGATCACCTATGAGTCTGCGCATTACCGCAAAGACGGCTCAATGGTGCCTGTGGAAGTGCACGGACGCCTGGTGGTTGTAGATGGCAAAAAACTTATAAGCTGTATTGCCAGGGACATGACGGAGCGCAAACTTACAGAAGAAGTGCTAAAGCGCTCGGAAGAAAGGTTTCGTACCATACTAGAGGATATGGACAACGGGTACTTCGAGCTGGACAAAAAGAGCCACTACATATTTGTTAATGATGCTATGTGCAAGATCCTAGGCTACAGCAGGGCCGATATCGTGGCCAAGCATTTCGGCAGCTTCATCGATCAGTCCGATGAAAAATTCGTGGAGAATAGCCGTGCCATTATGGATGAGGCTATCCGCACAGGGATGACGCTCTCGGGCCTGTTCGGGACCATCGTTAAGGGCGACGGGAGCCGGCGGATTATAGGCGTGTCAGTTTCGCCGCTGAGGGATGCTACAGGAAACATCGCCGGCATACGGGGGATTACCAGGGACATCACCGACCGCATGAAAATGGAGCAGCAACTACTGATGGCTGGCAAGCTGGCTTCCATCGGTGAGCTGGCTGCCGGGGTAGCGCATGAGATCAATAATCCTCTGACGGCTATCATGGGGTATGCCCAGCTTTTGGCCGCCCAGGATGATATCCCCGAACATATCAAGCTTGACCTAGATAAAATATTCAGCCAGAGTCAGAGAGCTGCCAGGATCGTGCAAAATCTCTTAACCTTCGCCAGGAGCTATGCGCTGGAGAAGAAAATCATCGATATAAACGACCTTATTCTCAAGTCGCTGGAACTGCGCAGCTATGAGCATAACGTCGGAAATATTGAGATAATCACCGATCTCCAACCCCGATTACCCGGGATTTCAGCCGATGAGAACCAGATACTACAGGTTTTATTGAATATCATCATTAATGCCGAGCACGCGATAACCTCCAAAAAGAGAGAAGGGAAAATAAAAGTAACCACCAGGCTGGAAAACAGCATGGTGAAGATTATTCTGGCCGACGATGGGCCCGGCATACCCAGGCAAATGCTTGAGCGGTTGTTCGACCCGTTTTTTACTACCAAGGAAGTCGGCCAGGGCACCGGACTGGGCCTCAGCGTTTGCCATGGAATCGTAACCAAGCACGGCGGCCGGATATATGCCGAAAGTGTGGAAGGTCAGGGGGCTACATTTATAATAGAGCTTCCAGCCAGCCGCGAAGGCAAGCCCAAAGACCAGGGTTCCTTCATTAAATTAGGAAAAGACTCACCGAAGCTCGAAGTCAGTAAAAGAATCCTGGTAGTGGACGATGAGCTGGTTATCCGTGACATCCTGATACGTATCCTTTCCGAAAAGGGCTACCATGTTGAATCAGCGGCCAGCGGTACTGAAGGCCTCGAGAAGATAATGAACTCTAAATACGATGTCTACCTGCTGGATATAAAGATGCCAGGTGTGGATGGCAGGGATATGTACGATGCCATAAGCGAGAAATTCCCGCAATTGATTAATCGCGTGATCTTCATAACTGGGGACACCATTACCAGGTCCACGCTGGACTTCCTTGAAACTACCGGCAGGGAATATTTGAGCAAGCCGCTGGACTTTTCCAGGCTGGTCAATACCATCGAAGAGGTAACCGCTGCCAACTGATATTAAACTGCATTAGGAAACCAGCATTATTTTAACTTTAAAGGTATTCCTGCAACCATCAAATAGACTTCATCCGCAGCTTTAGCCAGAAGTTGATTAGCTTTTCCCAGCAGGTCCCTGTAGAGCCTGCCCCGAGCATTGTCGGGCACCAGACCGCCGCCCACCTCGTTGGACACTAGAATGTAGTTGCTCTCTTTATGTCCCATAAATTCGATGAGGTCGCGGATTTCCTCGAACACGCTCTTTTCCGCCTGCGCAAATTCCGCCTCGTCCTGCAAACAATTCGATAACAAGAGAGTAATGCAATCGACGATGACCGCGTCATATCCGGATGTTAAATTATTTAGTGCTCGGGCAATGCCCCTGCTGACCTCCAGCGTTTCCCATCCACCGGGACGTGATTTTTTATGTTCCTCGATACGATGAAACATTTCGTCGTCCAGCGGTTCGGCTGTGGCGCAAAATAACACCTTCTCTCCCATGCTGGAGGCCAATTGCTGGGCATAGGTGCTTTTGCCGCTTCTTGCCCCACCGAGAACTAAAATTGTTTTATTAACTGTATCAATCATAGCTTTACCAGCCTATCAGCGGAGCCGTTATCAAATATAACTGCGGGTTGGATGTCCTCAGGAAACTCAGTATAGAAATCAATATGAGGGCCATGACTTCGCCCAACTCTACCAGTGCGCCGTAACAATCTCCGGTAAGTCCTCCGAAAAGCCGTCGGAAGAGAAGTCCAAAGCAGCACATCAGGCTGAACAATACGGCCATCAGGATAGGTCCTGCGATCCAGCCGCCGAAGAGGGTCATAACCAGTAGGGCTACAACGCTGGCTACTACGAAGCCTGTCCAGCTTGCGCCGCTCTTGGCGGCGAAGCCCATCCCGACTTTTCTGGCCGCCGGGAAGATTAGGATGGCGCCGGCCATCGTCCACCGGCTGACCACCGGAACCATGATCAGGGTAGGCACTGAAGCTATCCCCGTCAGAGATGCATATTTGATGAGCAGTGTAAGAACTATCGCCGATATACCGAAGACCCCCACCCTCGTATCAGTCATGATTGACAGCCTTTGTTCGGTCGTACGCCCAGCCACCAGTGCATCAAAGGTGTCGCTCAAGCCGTCCAGATGGTGCGCTCCGGTAACCAGCACGAGAGCCGTGATCAGGATGGCGTTAACCAGCGGAACAGGGAAAATGCCGCGCATCAGGCAATAAAGGCCGGCCAATAAAAGGCCTATGACCAGTCCTACTACCGGGAAAAAGCCCAGGGAGCGACCGACCTGCTCCGGGCCTTCATTTTTAGAAGATGGGGCCGGGAGGATGGTTAGAAATTTTAAAGCGATATAAAACAGCATTTTATTTAATATCCGAGATTTTGGCTGAGGCGAAGGTTGCCATTTGCGTGTGCAGGTTAACTGCTGCCTGCGCTAGGAAAATGCCGATGGCCGCTCCCGTGCCTTCTCCCAGCCGCATGGACAGGTCGAGCAAAGGGCAAAGCTTAAGGTGTTCGAGGCAAACGGCGTGGCCGTTTTCCGCCGACCGGTGCGAGGCTATAAGGTAATCCCCGGCCTGCGGACAAATCCCCACTGCAATCAGGGCTGCCGAGCCCGAGATAAACCCATCGACCAGTACAGGTATGCGGTGCGCAGCACAGGCTATGATGGCGCCTGTCAGTCCCCCTATTTCGAATCCTCCCACCTTTGCCAGCACGTC
>JBEKVW010000043.1:0-18635 GCA_049513695.1 Dehalococcoidia bacterium
GAGCAGGATATTAAAGACCTGGGCGGCCGCCTGATTCTCATTGAGACCTCTTCCAACCCCAATTACCAGGCTGCCAGGAAATTTTACCGCTCCCACAGCTATATCGAGGTCAGCACCATCCCGGACTTTTATTCCCCCGGTGATAATAAGGTCACGTTTTGGAAGTCGCTATAAATATATATATAATACTTCCAACCGTTCTGTAGGAGTATTAAACATGACACCATTCAAAAACCTGAAGTTATGGCATGCTGTCGCATCTGTGGTATTCATCTTTCTGCTATTATTTACCGCCTGCTCCCCGGCGGTTCAGGTTGAAAAGCCATTAAAAGAAATAACCAGCGCTCCTCTTACCATTACCCTCCTGCACGTAGGCGATACACATTCTTACGATATACCTCACGATATCATGCTGAAATTCAACGGCACCGATACACTGACCACAGTGGGCGGTTGGACCACGCTGATGGCGGCGGTGCAGGATATTCGTTACAAAGAGAAGAATGTACTTTTGCTGCACTCGGGCGATATCATCGAGGGCACTATCTGGACTTCTAAATTCGGCGGCCTGGCCGACTGTGACGCCATGAACGCCCTGCAGTTCGATGCCATGGTGCTCGGTAACCACGAGTTTTCCAGAGGGCCCGATGAAGCGGCCAACCTGGTCAACAGGATCAAGTTCCCTGTGCTGGCCGCCAATCTTGACGTGTCCCGTGAACCGGCCCTGGCCGGCAAGGTTAAACCCTATACTACCGTTCAATTTGGAGGGCAGAAAATAGGCATTATCGGGTTGATTACTCCCGACACAGCATTTTTAGACTACCCCGGCAAGAATATAGTTTTCCTGCCCGTCGAAGACAGCGCACGGAAATATATAGCTGAGCTTAGTGAGCAGGGGATTAACAAAATAATCGTGCTTTCACATCTGGGCTACCAATCGGACGTCAGCCTGGCCAAAGCGGTGCCCGGCATCGATATAATCGTTGGCGGCCATTCCCATACCTTCATGGGAGGGCCTGAATTTCAGCAGGTCGGGCTCCAGCCTGAGATGCCGTATCCCACCGAGTTGACAGGGCCGGCCGGAGACAAGGTGCTCATCGTCCACGCCTGGGACAATAACCAACTGCTGGGCCAAATCAAGCTTAACTTCGACGATAAGGGAAAAATCGAGAGCTACAATGCCTCGCCCTTCATCTATTCCACCAACGGGTTCAAACTGCAGGACGCTACCGGCTGGACCCATATGTGCTCTTGTATGGCCCAGTACAGCGACATCATGTCCGTCATAGCCAAAAACCCCGAGTTCAAGGTTTATTGGAACAGCCCGGAAATGGATAAGGTCCTGCAACCCTATGTAAATGAGGCCGCATCCGAAATCAACGCTATCGTGGGAACCGCCACCGACAACCTTATTCGCGGCCCCAATACGGGCCCCGGACCGGTCGTGGCCGATGCCTTCCTGTGGAGCGCACAAAAAATCGATCCGTCTGTAAAGCTGGCGCTCTACGATACTTACGACGTGCGCGCAGATATATTCAAGGGTATCATCCTGGCAAATGATGCATATATGGTGCTGCCCCTGCGCCAGAATTTGGTCACCATAACTGTCAACGGCAGCACCCTGAAAACACTGCTGGAGATGGGTATAGATTCACATATTAAAATCAATATGCCTCCGCCCTGCTTCGAAATCTCAGGTTTTAAGATGACCATCGACATGACCCGTAACAGCGGTGAGCGTATTACCGGCATTCAAGTAAAGAATGCGGACGGCAGCTATGCCGACCTGGACAGCAACGCCGATTACACTGTGGTGACCACGGACTACCTGGCAGACAAAGGCATCATGCCTTTGATCAATAAATTGGGCTGGCTCGGCCCTCTGGCGGATAACGTTAAGTCGTGGGTTAGCGGTTATCTGAAATATAAACCGCTGGGCGTCAGGGACGTAGACTCGCTGATCGATTACCTCAAAACCCGGGTAACCATTGGAAACGTTGTAGAGGAAAGAACGACCATAGTCGAGCCGCCCGGCAAATAGCAGATGCGGGCGGAGACGCAGGCCGCTGCCAACATCGGCCTGTCATGTGCAGGGGATAAGAGGTAAAGAAAGTAACAGGTTCGCTTTATACCTGTTTTTTTTGATTTTGATTTAAGCTTCGCTTGACTGTATGATAAAGGTAAGTTTAAACGTTATGGGTAAAAGGAGGTAAGCATGGCTATCAGGAACAAAGAGGATGCGCAGAGGGTATTAAAACACGTGCCGGATGTTAAACGCTTTTATTGCCACGACGGCAAGATTTTGAACAGCATTTATGATTTAAAAACCGCTCTGGAGACAGTTAGCGGTCACACTTACAATTACCACGTAAGCGCTGAGAAGAATGATTTTGCCCGCTGGGTCAGGGAAGTGCTGGGTGATGATAAGCTGGCCAAAGACCTGGCAAAGGTGCTGGAGCAGAAAGAGGCCGCTTTACTGGTAGCTGAGAGGATCAGCTGGCTGCAGGACAGGGCTTGATAAAAATAAACGTGAAAGCTTAAATATCGGTTACCTAAGTGACTGTAAACTACACTCCCAAAGACGCGGTAATAGATGTCATCGCTATTGCGCTTGTTATCGCACCTGAGCCGCTTACCACAGGCATAGGCATAAGCTTGCTCCTGCGCAAAAGGGGCAGCTCTGAACAGCATGAACCCGGCAAACCGCTGCACAACTATCCCGACTATGTTTATAAGGTCGATACCATCCGCGGCCGCGAAATTACCTGGGAAGTGCGCACCATTCAGCCCGGCCAGCTCCCGCTTAAGGAACTGAACAAGCCGGAGGTCAAGATCAAGCCCCGGGAACAATACATCCTATCACGCACACCAGCCGCCAAGAGCGCTTCACAGCTACTGGCCGAGAATCTGCCACCGGGCGTAAAGGTGCATCACGAGATTTTCAGGCCTCCACGATTTCCCGATTCAAGCGGACCAGCCTTCGTGCCGGGTGAGACGGTCCATCATACCCTCCGCCAACTGCCACAGCTCAACACGATGGCCAACAGGGCGCAGCCCGGCGCAACCGTGCATCATACCATTGAAAACAGCCCCGGCTATTTTAAAGCCCTGGCGGGCGGCAATAGCATAGATTCCGGGCCCAGGATAATCCATCATACGATCAACGATTCGCCGGGGGTTCAGCACGGCAACCCCGCCAACATCGTCAGGCCGGTACGGATCATCGAACACCATAGCCTCAATGCGACGCCGCCTGTCAGAGTCAACGGCCGCCTCTTTCAACCCGCCACCACTCTCCCCTCTTATAAAGGCACTATAATCGGCAAATACGGAAACGACGTTTACCGCCGTTAGCATGCACCCCTCCCTGTGTATGCTCACCTGCCGGCCATCATGGGGCCGACAACGGGCATATAATTGCCAACTCTTTCTCCAAGTCATAGAATTATGACTTGGAGCTTTAATTAAACAGCCGGAGTAAAAATTTATGCCCTCAAAAGCTAAAAGGCATGACTACAAGACGCATATCATTGAGGAGTACTATATTACCGAGGAGCCGTTTTATCTTCCTCTCAAAGACGAAATAGCCCTTTTCGAGGCTGCCTACGCTGAGAAGATACCTGTCCTGCTCAAAGGCCCTACCGGCTGCGGGAAAACACGCTTCCTGGAATATATGACTTACCGCATGAGCAAAAAGCTGTTCCCCCCAAACGCTCACGCCCAAGCTACCATCGGTGCAGCCCGCCATCACGACGGGATCCCGCTGATTACGATCGCCTGCCATGAAGACCTCACTGCCAGTGACCTGGTCGGCAAATATTTGCTGGAAGGCGATACCACACGCTGGGTCGACGGCCCGTTGACCCGGGCGGTCAAGAGCGGGGGCATCTGTTACCTCGATGAAGTAGTTGAGGCGCGTAAGGATACTATCGTGCTTATCCATCCCCTGGCTGACCACCGCAGGTCTTTATATATCGAGAAAAAGGGCGAGATGCTTGAGGCCAGCGACAGTTTTATGCTGGTCATTTCCTATAACCCCGGCTATCAGAGCATCCTTAAAAACCTGAAGCACAGTACCCGGCAGAGATTTATAGCCATCGAATTCACGCATCCGCCGGCAGACATAGAGACCAGGATTATCCAGCATGAGGCGGGCATCAGCCCCGATGTAGCCAGCAGGCTGGCCCGGCTGGGCGAGAAGATACGCAACCTCAAGGACCAGGACCTTTCGGAAGTTATAAGTACGCGTCTTTTGATTTACGCAGCCCGGTTAATCAAAGAAGGCATTGCCCCGCGCCGCGCCTGCGAGGTGGCAGCCGTCTGGTCGATCACGGATGACCTGGAAGTACAGAAATCACTCAAGGAAGTCGTTACCGCGATTTTTGAATAGCCTATCTTGACGGCGGTTGGCCATGGACAGGGTAACTGATCAACTACAGCAGCCCCCGCAGCCGGGTGACAGATATTTCGGCATAGAGTTTGCCTCGATTGAGCAGGTGTTGCATATCTACTGCAAGGCACTCACCGGCAGGGAAGTGGATATCTCCACAGGCAGTATCCCGCTTACTGCTCTTCGCAATTTATGGTGGAACCAGCTGGCTTCGGATAACCCTTCCAACGGCCGCATAAAGGCATCGGTCCCGCCCACTTTTATGCAATACCCCGAGTATGACGGGAACTTCGGCTGGTACAAGTCGGCGCTCACTCAGCAGATTTGCCACTATGAATTCGGGTCCCTGGATTTCGACTTCGATAAGGAATCGCCGCTATTTGAAAATCTGAGATACCAGATACACGGCGAGGAAGTCCACGGCAGCTCGGCATTCGATAGATACCTTTCTCTGTTCGAAGACCGTTTACTGGCGGCCCGCATCTTTGTGGCAGTAGAGAATTCCCGTATCAACTATTTAGTCAAAAAGTTTTACCCCGGTGTAGCCGGGGACTATCGGCGTATGCAGGAAGGATCGTTGCAGGCCCTTTATCAGATTCCCGGCATGACCCTGCCGCGTGCCTTCTGCGAGCTGCTGGAGGGATTAGAGGTTGACTGCGCCCCGGCCGGTATTGATGAACTCGATAAGCCCCTGCAGGCCGCCAAACCGGTGCTTGACTGTCTGTGTTCGCCACATGCAACCGTGGAGGACTCCGCAGAAGCGGCTATCCGGCTCTATGATATTGCCAGTCAGCTGCCCAAGGATACCTTTGTATCTCTGGCCGGAGGCTATATTACAGAGACACGGGAAGCAAACTTCTCGGACCTTGAAGGCGCCGAGTTCACCGGCAATTTCAATACTGAAAAACTTAAGCTAAATCTCGAAATGCGCCGTAGCGCCGGGCAGAAATCCACTGTTCCCATGACCGCAGAAGAGCTGAAGAAACTGGCCGACCAGCAGATCGGCATCAATGATGTCATCGATGGTTCCTCCATCCCCGGCACCGGACTTTCCGTATCGGACCTGCCGCGTGTCCCTGTTTATCAATTCTCACAGGATAAATACCATCAGGCCGACCGTCCGCAGGGCAGGGACGCATGTATACCTGTGGTTCAAGAGGAAAACGAAAAATTATTCAGTTACGATGAATGGGACTTCCGTGATAACTGCTATCTGGCAGGCTGGTGCTGCATCCATGAGAAATTGCTGGCGGAAGGCAGCAGCAATTTTTACAGCAAGACCCTGGAGAACCGCAAGACGGTGTCAGCCGAAATCAAGAGGCAGTTCGAAAAACTGCCGGCTGAGTTGCTATACAAGGCCAAGAACCTTGATGACGGGGACGAATACGACCTAGACCTGGTCGTCAACGAGCTGATAGACAAGCGGGCTGGTCATACTCCTTCCGGCAAGGTCTATACCAAGAAACAGAAAATCCAGCGGGATGTGGCGGTGGTCTTTTTACTGGATATGAGCGGCTCTACGGCCGACCTCATCAGCAAGAACCGCACACCCATGCAGTATGAAGAATCGATCAAATACAATTTCATGAAATTTGTTATGCAGCAGCGCCGCCGCATCATAGATGTCGAAAAGGAAAGCATCGTCCTTCTGATCAACGCTATCGAAATGCTCGGGGATACATACGGCATTTACGGCTTCTCCGGCCATGGAAGGTCCAAGGTACAATTCCTGGTAATCAAGGACCTTGGCGAATCCTTCTCCGAGAAGGTTAAACGCAGGGTCGATTCGATCGCACCCATCCACGGCACACGCATGGGCCCGGCTATACGCCATACCGTCGCCAAGCTGGACGCCTGCGGCTGCAGCCTTAAACTGCTCTTCCTGGTCAGCGACGGCTACCCGCAGGACGCCATGTACGGCTGGGATGACGACGATAAGGAATATGCCATCCACGATACCAAGATGGCCCTGATAGAAGCTGCCAAAAAGAATATTACGCCCTTTTGTCTTACTGTAGACTCGGCCGGCAATGATTACCTGCGGACCATGTGCCGGGATATAGGCTATGAGGTGCTGGATGATATCGAAACTCTGCCCGAGCGGCTGCCGATGCTGTATAAGAAGCTGTCAATTTAGTCGTTCTGAAAAGTCGGGAACAGTGGCATATCGCTATAAAGGTTGGTTCGGCATTGATTATCGTTGACCATTAATTTATAATTTAGCCGTTGCCCTAACGGGCTCAGTTACTGGCACAATTTACGCGGTCTTCCGAGCTAGGGAGGCAAGAAAGGAGGATGCCGTAATGAAATCGTGCGAGCAGGGATATACCCTCGTCGAATTGCTGATTGCAATGTCCATTATGGGCACGCTTGCAAGCACAACCACATTGACCGTAACCAAATATATGAATGCGGGCCGGCCCGAAGCTTTACGAGTCGAATATAAAACCATAGCCACCGCATCCTGCGCATTCTATAACGACAACCAAAGATGGCCGTCCTCTGGCAAGGAGTTGGCGGACGCGGAGTACATCGATTCAGTGCCGACCCTGGCGGATTATACAATCGATACCAACGGCAAGATCACCCAGACTCCCAGACAGCCCATCCCCATCCCACCTGCTCCCACAGACTAATCCATAAAACGGTGCTTGAGGTTCATGACATCTCTGAAAAGGATGACTCCCAGCAGCCTTTGAAAATTGTCCACTACGGGGATGGAGCGGAACTCATAGCGGTCGAATAGCGCAGAAGCTTCTTCCAGCGTGCTTTCAGGGACCAGCACTATTACCTTGTCTTCCATGATATCTTTAAGCAGCGCTTCTGATTCGCCCTGCAACAGCTCCTTAATATCGATGATGCCGAGCAACTTATCGTTATCATCGACCACATGAATATACATCACCGCGTCTTTACCTTTGGCGATTTTGCGGTATTCACGCTGAGCTTCACCCACAGTCTTTACGGGCGGGAGCTTGATAAAGCTCTGGGTAGCGAAGTTGATGATTTTTTGTTCCTGTCTGGTGAGAATCGACTGGATTTTTTGTGCCTTGTCCTGATCAAGCAGGGCCAGGATGGCCCTGGCTTCGGACGACGGCAGGACTGCCAGCACATCGGCGGCCTGTCCCGTCGTCATCTCATTGACCAGGCGAGCAACTTTTTCCTTTCTTAAGGACGGCACCAGGTCCCTCTGGATATTGGGGGTTATCTCTTCCAGTGTATCGGAAGCATGCTCGGGCTCTAGTTCATCGAAGATGGCCACCCGCTGGTCGTGGTCAAGGTCCTCTATAATATCGGCCATGTCCTCGGGACGTATGTCCGCCAGTTTTTCTTTGAGCACCTTTAGCCGCACATCTCCCTTGAAGCTGCTGATTTGCTTGGGCAGCGGTTGAATATAGGTCCATGAGAGTGTTTGATCTTTGAACCTCTCTGCCAGTTTATTGATGAAATCGGCCAAAAATTTTAAATGCACCCTGCGTATTAATCCATAGCGGCTGAAGTCCACATCGGTGGCATAGAGTTTCTGGTTCCTGCACACCAGTTTAATATCGTAGACTACATCGACCTCGCTGCCGTCGAGATCCAGCACTTTCTTGTCGAGTATATGGTCACGCAGCAATACCATATTTTCAGCAGGCTCGGCCTGGTATTTTTCCAGGTCTTCGATATCGATCACCACTCCTTTCGAGCCCAGCGATTTCACTTTTTCCCAGGGCACCAGCAACGATGGATAGCCGAAGGGCCGCGTAATATATAACCTTGTTACTTCGGCAATATTACCGTCCATAATCACCATATCGGCGAGCGAACCAATTTTTTTACCGTTCCAGAGGACCTTTGTCCCGAGTACCGTACTGAGGAAATAAGTCTCTTCCATGCCATTTTTCATTACGCTACCGTTACTGATCATATTTCACCCCGTTTATTTGCCTACTATCGTGGTAAAGAATTTATAAAACAATATTGCAACGAGTAGAAGTAGATAAATACGCAGCAATAGTAAAACTATACGGGTCAGGGGCGTCATTTCAATACGCGGCTTCTTATATCTCCTGTTGATTTCCGCGATCTTCTCGAACCTTTTAGCAAGGAATTTCCTTATCCGGTTCAGAATTGACGTTTTTCGTCTTACAATCATTTTCAATCCTTCCAAGGTCGCCGGTTACTTGAACAGGTCGGGGAACAACGCGCTTATTGCATAGAGCGTTGATAGTATCACTATAATTATTACTATCAGCCAGGACCAGAAATTTTGGGCACCAGTATTCTTGTATTTGCCCATTAAATTATGGTCGTTAAGGAGCAGGATTAAAAATACAAGAGCGGCAGGCAGAAGGGTTACCGCTATCACCTGGACAAACAGGGTGATTAGCACGAGAGGCGCGCCCGGTATCAACACCACGACCGCCGCTCCCAGCAGGGCAGCGAAATAAAAAGCGTAGAACCATGGCGCTTCCCTGACATTGGCATTAAGAGAATGCGCCCAGCCGAATACTTCGCCGAAAGCCCAGGAGCTGGCCAGAGAGATGCAGATGGCGCCCAGCAAGCCTGCATCGAAAAGCCCGATAGCCATGAACGTGCCGACGTACTTGTTTATACCCATGATCATCTGCGATGCCTGGGCGGCGTCCGTTATATTGACTCCCTTCAAGACAGTGCCCGTTACAACGATAATGGCGACAGCAATTATGATAGTGGCTAACGAGCCCATCATGGTATCGAGTCTACTCCACAGGATATCCTTTTCCTGAAGCCCTTTATCTACTACCGAGCTCTGCTGGAAGAATATCATCCACGGAGCTATGGTTGTACCGATATTGGCCATCAACAGAAAGAAAAAGTCGTTGTTGAAACCGCCCGGGATATTCGGTATCACACCTTGTACAATTTCTGATGCCGATGGGTTAACCATGAAAGCGGCGGGAATATATATTAAGTTCAATACACAGAAACCCATGGCTATCTTTTCCCATGTCCAGTAGCGCCCCTGAATGACCATGAAGCCCATCAAGATAATAACCCCAATAATAGTTACGAGAGGGGGTATATGGAAGATGCTTAAGGCTGCTGTCATGCCGATGAACTCGGTAATAATCGTCAGGAAATCCAGCAGCCCGAGATCGAAAAGCGAAAACCAGCCCCAAAAAGGGCCGAAGGCATCGAAAATCGCTTCGGCGTGCCCGCGTTTCGTTACAGCTCCGAGCCGGACGGTCATTTCCTGGACAACATAGGCTACAGGGCCAAGCAGTATAAGAAACCAGATCAGATTGTATCCGTATTTAGCGCCTGTGACTGCGTATGTCGTAATGCCGCCGGCATCGTTGTCCGCCACCATCACTATAATGCCCGGCCCCGCTATAAGTGCAAACAGCTTCAGAAACTTGGCAACCCTGCGGGAGCTGTAAAATATCTTTGAAAGTAAATTCATCGGGGGATAAGTCAGCCTCTATCATATTTGGATGCTTTTAAACCTGCCTTTTGAATCGTTGTTATGTCCTGCCTAACGCCGGATTATAACACCTAAAAATAGGGCTGGCAACAAGGAAAATTGATCGTAATAATTACGCTTTAAACCTGTTTAGGGTATCAGCATCCTGGAGTTTTTTTTGCTTGCTTTTATATCTTCGATAAAGGAAATATACAAGCAGTCCGACGCCTACCCAGGTGAAGCCCACAATCCGCCCTATGTGGTGCGTATAGACCACTATCAGCCAGGTAATAGCAGTTGCCAGACCTCCCAGCACGGCAGTGATGGGTATATCCCTGTCTTTTATTTTAATATTGAGAGGTATCTTAAAGGGACGGGGCAAATCAGGTTCCTTT
The DNA here is from genome assembly GCA_049513695.1 of Dehalococcoidia bacterium. Classification (GTDB taxonomy): domain Bacteria; phylum Chloroflexota; class Dehalococcoidia; order GIF9; family UBA5629; genus UBA1162. The sequence continues at coordinate 10,214 of JBEKVW010000043.1, forward strand.
ACGCGTAGCGCTATGATAGATGCGTGCGCAGATGTATAAGCCAGTACCGCGCCGAATGCATACAAATCAGCAAGAAGCTCAACCTTACCTGTCGATACTAAGGCTGCAGCAATAACAGAAAATATGAGGATTGCATTACGGGGCACATGCGATTTTTTGCTGATATTGCCGAAAAAGCCGGGAAGCTGCTGGCGCTGACCCATGAAATAGGCCAGGCGGGATGCGCCCAGCATGCCGGCATTGGTAGCTATGATAAGTATCGTAGCGGCCAGCAATGCCACCCAGAAGCCCAGGAAATAGGGGATGAAGCCGGGCATGGCATAGGCGATGCCCATTATCGGGTCCTCCAGAAATTTTTGCGTTAGATCCGTCACCCATTTACCGTCCGGCGCCTGATAAACGGGGTAGGCGCTGAGGGCTGTCATGGACAGGAAGGCATACATGAGTATGACGACGGCGAATACCAGCATAACCGCCCTGGGTATACTTTTACCCGGGTTTTTGGTCTCGCTGCCCAGGTTTGCCACAGTCTCGATGCCGGTATAGGCCACCATCGATATCGAAATACCGAATAGAAGCTGATCAAAGGTCGGCGCTACACCCCAGTGGATATTGTTGATCAGGGTGGGAAGATTGATGATGAGAAACAGGCCAAGTATGGCCACCAGCACCTGAGTGCATACGTCAATTATAACAAGCACGATATTTAATCTCGATGACTCTCTTAGTCCAAGGCTGTTGATCAAGGCCAGGCCTCCTACAATAGACATACCTACGATACTATTAGTCGGCCATGTTTTTAATATCGGTATAAAGAACCCGAGGTAGTTGGCAGCCGAGAACGCGGAGATGGACATTGTCACGATGTAGTCCATCATTAAAACCCAGCTTGCTATAAAGCTTACCCAATCATTAAAGGCACGCTTGGCAAATGCGCCTGAACCCCCTGCTTCCGGCAGCATAGTAGCCCCTTCAGCATATGTCAGCGCGGTAAACAGGAAAATAATGCCGGAAATCATCAGTACAGGAGGGGTCAACCCCAGGGCCGACATCGATACTACGCCGAGAGCGTAGTAAATAGATGACCCGACGTCACCGTATGCAGCACTGAACAACCCCCCTACACCCAGCACACGGTGCAGCCTCGTGGGCAGCTTAAAATGACGCTGAACAAAAACATCGCCGGGACGATCACCCTTTAGAAGGTGATCACGTGTGGAGGGTTCCGGCAGGCTATCTCCACTCTTCAAATTGAAAACTACCTGTAGGCAGGATATAAGATCAAGTTAATAACACTATTTCGTAATGCGGAAATTATATACTCTAGACACTAAATTACACAATATGAAAATACCGGGCTAATCCGACTGGATTAGCCCGGTATTATTCGCCTTTTCAGCCTTTCGGCTAATAGTTCTCGGCCAATACTTCATAGTAGGCCTGAGGGTGCTTGCACGCCGGGCACTCCTTGGGAGGCTCGGTACCTTCGTGAACGTAGCCGCAGTTGGTGCAGTGCCACCGGATCTTATCTTTTTTCTTAAATACCTCTTGTTTGGAAACGTTACTTGCCAGTTTCCTGTACCTCGACTCATGGAATTTTTCTACCTCAGAGATCTGTTTGAAAGAATTAGCGACTCCAGGAAAGCCTTCTTCCGCGGCGATCTTGCCGAAATCCGCATAGAGCTTGGTCCACTCCAATTTTTCACCATCCGCTGCTGCTATGAGGTTGGCGAATGTATCTTTGATTATACCTGCTGGATACATAGCCGTGATCTCTACATCCCCGCCTTCCAGGTGCTGAAAGAAGACTTTAGCATGCTCTTTCTCATTGCCTGCCGTCTCTTCGAAGATATTCGCAATCTGTATAAACCCGTCTTTCCTTGCCTGGCTGGCAAAGAACGTGTACCTGTTCCTGGCCTGAGACTCGCCCGCGAAAGCCTTAAGTAAATTCTGCTCGGTTTTTGTGCCTTTTAATGACTTGCCCATTGAACTCCTCCCTGCTGTTTTTATTCCTGAAATATTATGCAAGACAGATTCGCTTTTCTGTAACCTGGGTCACTAATTCAGTTTAACATTATATCTCACGTGTTTGTCCACTCCGCCTGGCGTATATTAACAGTTTTGCCAGCGATCTTACAGCGACGTCCGCAGCCGGATAAACGGGATAGTTTTTCTGCTCAAAAGCATTTTTAAGCATCAGGTTGGCATTCCTATCAACTTCATCTTCGAGGAAAGGATCGAGCGACGCGGCTAAAAACACGGGTTTGCCCAGCACCTGGCGGCAATAATCGCTTCCTTCAAGCAACATCTCAATCACCGTCTTCATATGCCCGTAGGCCTCGTCTTTCCTGACACGCCTTATATACCTGAACTGATCGAACATAATAACCAACGAATCTATATTGTTATCCGAAGCTACTATCTTAACAATGTCGGCTAGGCTGCCCTCCTTCTGAAAGATCTTGTAGAAGATAGGCCAGGCGTCCAATGGGTTGCCGATGGACGTTCCGGCCAGAGGCACCAGTCCCCTGAGCCTTTGCAGAGTATCATCCGTAAACCTGGGCACAACCATTCCTTCGGCGGCGCAAAGATCTGTCTGGATTACGCTGAACCCGCCGGAGTTACTGATAATTCCACACCTGTTTCCCGCAGGTAGTGGCGAATGGCTGAAAGCAATAACTGAATTGACCAGCTCGTCGTGAGTGTGGACCTGGATTACACCGCACTGCCTGAATAGTGCCTTCCATATCTCGGGTGAACCCGCCAACTGGCCCGTGTGGGACCTTGCCACCCGGCTGCCGTTATCGGTTAACCCTCCCTTGATCGCCACCACCGGCTTTTTACCCGCTGCATAGGTTAATGCTTCCTTAAGCCGTTTCCCATTGTTGGACCCCTCAATATACAGAGCTATCACCCTGGTTTCCGGATCATCGGCCATGTATTCGAGGAAATCGGGGCAGTCAAGGTCGATGGCGTTGCCATAGCTTACCACCTTGCTGAAACGCAGGTTCTTGGTTTGCCCAAAGTAGGAAAATGACTCGGCGATGCTTCCGCTCTGCGTGATCACACCGACGTGCCCTTCCTCTTCCGATGATTCGGGTACTATAGCTAATCCGGACTCTGGACAGTAGATACCAAAACAATTGGGGCCGATAATTCTGATCTTGCCCTTTGAGATTTCAGCCAATTTTCTCTCAAGCTCTATGCCTCTCGGCAGGCCTGTCTCACTGAACCCGGAAGTGTAAATATGCACCGCCTTCACTCCTTTCTCTATGCAGGCCGTGATAATATCCGGGACTAAGGCGGCGTTTATTCCAATGACCGCATAGTCTAGGGGAACCGGCACCTCAGATATAGCCGGGTAACATTTTTTACCAAATATTTCGCTGTACTTCGGGTTAACGAAATAGAGGCGGTCCTTGATTTTCGTGCTCATGTGAGCCAGCGTCGCCAAATCGGATGCTGGGGAAGCCCCTATGATGGCCACATTGCCCGGATGAAATATATTATTCAGCTCTTGATAGCTTGTCTTATCCATGTAAACCATCTCCCGTGGTTGACTTCATAACTCGCTCATTTAATATAATCGGTCTAAAATTATATAATATTTGGAGTGCTGCTATGAACATGCACTGTCCACCTACAATGGATTTTGGATCACAGTATGTATTGAATAATTGGGAAGGACATCACGAATGAGTAAAATTAGCCGGTACTATAAAATCCTTGGCATAACCCTGGTTTTAACGATCATCTCAATATCCTGCAGTGCTCTAACACCCTCGGCCCAGCCCATCTCAAGTGAACCGGTAACTGGCAGTGGCATTAAGGTTTTGGGCATTATGGGGACCATCGAAATAAAGCCTTCTTCAGAAGATAACCTGACTTGTGTGACTTCTGTCGATAGCAGCGATACCAGCCTTAAATATATCTGGTCCGCAGACAACGGGACTATTAGAGGCGAGGGCAAGCAGATCGTTTGGGTTGCTCCCGATATGCCTGGCAAATATACCATAACGGTGAATGTTTCAAATGCCAATGGCGATAAGGGCACGTTTAGTAGACCTATTAATGTGACCACCAACCCATTAAATAATGAAACCCCGGATCTGACTATTTATTTGAAGCTTACCCTGCCTTCTACTGATATTGTAAAGGAGGCACGTACCGTCAGAGTCTGGACAACACAAGAAATACAATGCGAGGTTGATAACAGCAACCCAGCGAATTTAACATATTCATGGACTATACCCGGCGGCAAGCTTGCAGGGGACGGACTTTCCGAAGGCAAAGCGGCCAGGGTGGGGTGGATTGCCCCCGGTGAAGCGGCCGATTATAAAGTTTCTGTTGTCGTATCTGATACATTTGGAAACTCCGCCAGAGGTGAGGTGGACTTCAATGTCTACTGCTGCCATCCACCTGAATAGATGGTCTTAAAAACGAGTATACGAGAAAATAAAAATATGAAAATTCCTCATATAATAACTGCGCTAGCAGGAGCTACAATCACATTATTGACTGCCATGCTTTTAAACACCGGTTGTGCCTTGGGACCTCAGGCAGAGCAACCCAATAGGCCCCCGGTTATAGATCAGATTGTCGGACCCAAGGCGTGGTTGCCGCAAACTGAAGCCCCACTAACATGTATGGCATCGGACCCTGACGGAGATAACCTGACATACACGTGGACTGCTGATAACGGCACGATCACGGGCACAGGGCCAACTATCACATGGGCATCACCAGCTACGGATGGTACTTATAATATCACGCTCATTGTAAGTGACGGCAGGGGTGGGACTGCAAAAATTGTACAGGTAGAGAGGGTTATTTTTAACTCCGACGGCAGCATAAGTCCGGATGCGCCTGTTGTGTTGAAGATGATTTTGCCTTCCACGGATATAGTAGCGGATGCAGTAACAGGTGCCAAAAGGGTGCGCATATGGACAGCTTCCCAGGTTGTGGCCATGGTTGACGGTGCGGACACCAAAACCTTGAAATATAGCTGGACATGTTCGAACGGCCGAATCCAGGCTAAAGGGCTCAATGAGGGCACGGCCAAGCAGGTTAACTGGATCGCGCCAGGAGCCGCAGGAGACTATACGCTTGATGTAGTTGTAAGCGATGGCAACGGTAATTCTGCCAAGGGTACCGTCAACTTCAAAGTTTTTTGCTGCGGCAACTGAAATTGTATGCAGCTGGGCGACATCGTCTACTACATGCAACCGAACGTGCGCAAGCCGGATTTGGTAGCTGCATTTTTGGGCTGGCCTGATGCGGCCCAGGTTTCGACCAGTGCAATATCCTACCTGATAGATAAATTGCCCGCACTCAAACTGGCAGAGATAAAATCGGACGATTATTACGACTTCACCAAAGTACGTCCCACTACAAACATAGAGAATGGCATAATTGGCCCCATGAATATGCCCAGAAATGGACTATATTACTGGGAGAATAGCGAAGGCCCTAACGACCTGATCCTTCTGACAGGCATAGAGCCGCAGGTGCATTGGCAATTATATGCAGAAATAATTGCCGACCTCGCCGGATTTTATAAGGTGCGCCGTGCCTATTTCATCGGAGGGTTCTATGACAGGATACCGCATACACGTGAGACGCGCATCAGCGGACTGGTCAATGATCGAGGTATGCTGGAAGTACTCAAGAAATTCAACCTTGAGCCCATCGATTATAACGGCCCCAGCAGCATACACGGGCTGCTGATGAACGTATTCGCCTCTAGAAGAATCCCCGCTGTCAGCCTGTGGGGACACATCCCATTCTATATTCGCTCCGAAAGTAACCCCCATGGTCTGTCTGGAAATAGTTAAGAAACTGGCCTCAATATTGGACATCAGCATTGATCTGCATGACCTCAAAGGGGCGGCACATAAATTGTATCAGGTACTGAATAAGATGTTGACAGAAAACGAGCAAATGAATGATTTTCTAAAATCGCTTGAAATACAATACGACCTGGAAGGAAGTTCCTTCGGCACGGAAGCTGAAGGCGATGATCAAATAATCAAAGATATCGAGTATTTTCTCAAGCGTAAACGCCAGGATACTTGACCTTCATAGAATTTATTTGACCTTGCTATCCTCATATTCTTTTTCTATTGCTTTTTTTATGGCGTTTAACGTATCTTGTGTTTCTCGTTTTATTTTTCCTTTTGCTATTACGTTTATTAGTTTTGCCTTTAGTGTTTTTGTCGAATAGAAATGTTGAATTTTCATTTTTGTTGTGTTGTCATCAATTTTGGAAAATAAAGTTTCTACAATATAGTCACTAAGTATTTTGCTTATTCCAAAAGTATCTTCGGGTAATACAGTTACTACTTTTTCCATTGGAATAATTTCAATATCCTTTTCTATGCAAGTATTTTTACCATCGCTTAATTGTTACTTATAAGCTACTCCCGCTTCACGGGCTAATTACCCGCTTCAAGTGTCTAGGTCCGATTACATATTTCTGCGGTACTTGCCGCCCACCTCATAGAGGGCTCCGGTGATTTGCCCGAGGGAAGCAACGCGTGCTGTCTGCATCATCTCCTCGAATATGTTGCCTCCCTCCATGGCGACCTGTTGCAGCCTCTTGAGGGCTTCTTTGGCTGCAACAGCATTGCGTTTTTGAAAATCTCTCAGGTTATCCAACTGTTGCTGCTTCTCTTCCGGTGTTGACCGGCTAAGCTGAATTTGTTCCGGGATGAGGTCTTCGGTATGAGGATTGATATAAGTGTTCACGCCAATGATAGGCAATTCGCCTGAGTGCTTGCGCTGCTCATAGAGCAGGGATTCATCCTGGATTTTGCCCCTCTGGTATTGAAGCTCCATGGCTTCCAGAACACCACCTCGTTTGGAAATCCGCTCGAATTCATCCAGTATGGCTTCTTCCACCAGCTCCGTTAACTGCTCCAACATATAAGAACCCTGCCAGACATTCTCGTTCCCGGTAAGCCCGAACTCCCTCATTATGATCATCTGGATAGCCATGGCACGCCTGACCGATTCCTCAGTGGGCGTAGTTATAGCCTCATCATACGAGTTCGTATGTAGGGAATTGCAGTTATCGTAAAAGGCCAGCAAGGCCTGCAGGGTAGTGCGGATATCATTAAATTGTATTTCCTGCGCGTGCAGCGACCTGCCGGAGGTCTGGATATGGTATTTGAGCTGACAGCTACGGTCATTAGCATTATATTTCTGTTTCATGGCCAACGCCCATATCCTGCGCGCCACCCTCCCTATAACCGAATACTCAGCATCCATGCCGTTGGAGAAAAAGAAAGACAGATTGGGAGCAAATGAATCGATAGGGAAACCGCGCTCGAGGTAGTATTCAATGTAGGTAAACCCGTTGGCAAGTGTGAATGCCACCTGAGTTATGGGGTTGGCTCCCGCCTCGGCAATGTGATAGCCGGATATGGACACCGAATAATAATTACGCACGTCATGCTTGATAAAATATTCCTGTATATCTCCCATCATCTTGAGCGCGAACTCGGTTGAAAAGATACAGGTGTTCTGTCCCTGATCTTCCTTGAGTATATCGGCCTGCACAGTGCCTCTAACATTGCAAAGCGTGCGTGCCTTGATTTCTTCACGTTCGGATTGTGTGGGTACCCTTCCCTGTTCTTCAGCGAATCTGTCGATCTGCTGATCGATTGCAGAATTCAAGAAAAAGGCCAGCATAACCGGCGCCGGACCGTTGATCGTCATGGATACCGACGTATCGGGAGAGCATAGGTCGAAGCCTGCATATAGTTTCTTTGTATCTTCTATAGTGCAGATCGAGACGCCCGACTCGCCGACCTTGCCGAAGATGTCCGGCCTCTCCTGCGGGTCTTCACCATACAGGGTAACCGAATCAAATGCCGTAGAAAGCCTCTTGGCCTTTTCGTCCCGCGATAGAAAATGGAATCTCAAGTTGGTACGTACCGGTCCACCTTCACCGGCAAACTGGCGCCTCGGCTCCTCGCCCTGACGCCTGAAAGGAAATACGCCGGCAGTATACGGAAACCTGCCGGGCACGTTCTCAAACATGAGATATTCCAGTTTACTGCCGTCGTCTTTTAAATCGGGCACAATCACACGCCGTATATGCGTGCCTGAGAGGGTTGGTTGAATCAATTGCACGCTGTATTCCTGGTCACGCACTTTATAACGGAAAACGTCCCCGGCATATAAATTACGCACGTCATCCCAGCTTTCCAGCAATTGAAGAGCTTCGTTCGACTGCTTCGAACACAGATGTCTTACGCTTTTTTCAATCTCTTTCTGCGCACCTTTATCCTTGACCTCGAGCAGTGCAGCACGCAGATGCTGCAGCCGGCGCGCTATTTCCGCTTGATTGCGCACCATTTTTTTATATTCCCTTATGGTGCTGGCGATCTCACCCAGGTAGCGGATGCGCTCCGGAGGA
>JBEKVW010000044.1:0-18422 GCA_049513695.1 Dehalococcoidia bacterium
AAGTAGCTCTGCCGTTTATCGCTCTCCGGCAATAAAAAGGACTTCGAAGTTTTGCCCCTGGATAGCAGGGCCGATCCCAGTGCTTCAATGTGGAGGTAATTTTCTGGAATGACAACGTTTATCGAATATCCGTTTCTCGAGGTCAGCATATCGTCGAGAGACCTGGCTACCGCAGCATTGGCGGCAACGCCGCCGACAAAGTAGACAGGTACACGAAAAACGCCTTTCTTGAGCGAGGCGACCATGCGCGCAACGCTCTCGCAGAGCGCGTATAACATCGTGTCCACCGGCACTCCTTTCTGCTGGAGATGGATGAGGTCGGTCTTGGCGAATACGCTGCATCTGGCTGCAATCCTGGGCGGGCTGCCCTCGCATTGCATAGCAAGCCCCGCAAAGTCATCGATACCTATGCCCAGCCTGTATGCCTGTTGTTCCAGGAACCTACCTGTGCCTGCAGCACAGAGGGGATTGGTAGTAACCCTCCATGGCTTCTTTAAACCGTCTTCCAGCTCGATAACCAGCGAGCTCTGCCCGCCTATTTGAATGATGGTGCCGGCGTCTGGACGGAAGTGCAGAAGTCCTGCTGCAATGGCCAGGGGGCTGCTGTATTCGACCCACTCAAGCTCGCGCGGTATTACGGATTTGCCTGAACCCGATAACCCTGCGGCTGCGACCAGGTTGAGATCGAACTTTTCACTTAGCCTGTTAAGAAGAGAAACAATCGCCGAGCGGGGGCTGCGAGTAATCTTTTGGGTATCCAGATGAAGGACGCCGTCAGCAGCATCAACGAGTGCCAGTTTGGCGCTCACAGAGCCGATATCCACACCCAGGAAGTAAGACATGTCGAGCCCTGAAATTATAGCAAAAAGTAATCTTCCTGATAGAATATTCGGGTGGACATGAATTTGCATTACCCGTAGCAAGAAATTATATTAAGGTTGCCTGGAAGAGCAAAGCAATGAGATCAACGGCTGCATATATCTATTTTGCCATCGGATGTGGGATGCTTGGGATAATTATGTCCTGCATCCTGTTTTTTGTATGTGTCTATTTTAACATTGACATATTTAAAAACCTGTGGCTGATCACCGTACCGGTTATCCTGGCAGTTTTCCTGAATATCCTGTTTATTGAATTGTATTTCAGGCAAAAGAGGAAATAAGTACGTGCAAATGCAGCATGCCCGGTTTTGAGAGTGATGAATATTAGAAAACCGCTAAGCATTATTTTAAGCATCATCGTTTTCATGACGACTGCCTGTTCCATCCTACCGGGAAAGGGACCCTCTAACCTCCAGGACATAACCAACGGCCAGGCCGGGCATGTCAGAAAGATAGAAACGGCATCGTACAAGGGGGATAGCGGGGCCATAATTTTTACCATGTACAGGATGGGAGACAGCAAATTAACCGACACCGCCGATAAAATAATCAGGGTATTTGCGGAAAATGGTGTGCCCCTCGATGTAGCCGTTGAGCCGACTACCCAGGTCAATAGTATCGATACTAAATACCTGGCTGATTACGCTGATGCCGGCATTATCGATTTTAGTGTCGACGGCTATGGCATCGACTGGCTTGATGTTGATACTCCCAACATACAGAATGCCACTGCTGATCTGAAAGCTAAGCTGTCTTTGTCGCGTCAGCTGGTTAACTTCAACTTCGGAAGCATGCCGGCGGCCTGCCTATTCCCTTATGAAGCGCTCAATCAATACAATTACAATTGTGTACAGGATTCAGGTTTTAAGATTATCAGTACCCAAAATCCCAAGAACTTTTTTTCTTCCAGAGAACCTGTCACCTGGTTGGGGCTCGAGGATCCCAGTGCTCTATGCCGGCTGCCTGTTGTGGGCGAAATTAACTATTCATCAGGTTCCGATCCCAATGATATAGATCAACAGATATTGGACGCCGTTGACAGCAGTGTGAAGGGCGTTGGAATTGCGGTAGTTGAGATCGACCCCGGCTCGTTCATAGGCGAAAATAATTCGGCGGATGCGGGCAAAATAGAATTGCTGAACAATCTGGTCAAATCCAGCAAAAAGCTGGGCCAAATAATCACCTTCCAAGGCTGGTTCAAGTATGCCACAGATTATATCCTGGCTGATCCCACCCGGCACAGGGTTATGCCCGTTTATAACGGTGGAAGCGCCGTTATTTTCAGGCTTGACGATGTGTCCAAGGGATGGCATGAAGATACAGTTGAAGCTATAATCAAGGTCTTCAAGAATAATGGGGTGCCTCTTGATATGGGTGTCATCTCAAACGCCAATGGCACAGATTCTTTTAAGATCCCCTGGCTGCAGCAATATATCGACCAGGGGGACGTTGGCATAAGCGTCCACGGCTTTGACTGGACTTTTTACCAGCTCGATACCACCAAGTCGGGTTTTACCTTTGACTATATCAAATCAAAATTGATGAAAGCACGTGACGAATACCTGCATTATTTCGGAGTATCGCCTGTTGCCCTCACCGTACCCACGGATTTCTTCGATGAAGACGGCTACAAGGCTATCGAGGAAGCGGGATTCAAGATATTTGCCACCCAGATTGAGATTGAGCCGCATGCTTCGGCCGATGAACCTGTGGACTATCAAGGACATTTCGATCCCAATGGGATGTACAGGTTACCCACAGCCAGCGACGTTAGCAAATGGGATGCCGTTAACAAGAAATTTCTCGATCCTGTTGACATATCCAAACTCGCCGCGACCCCGGATTTCTGCAAGTACTTTTCCGCACTTAGCACTACAACCGAATATAACGACCTCGGATACAGGCTTTGCTCTGTGCTTAGCCAGTTAGGAGTTGCCGGCGTCGGCATCCATCCTACTGCGTTTCTGGATAATGACGGCAAACCCGATCAAGCCAAATTGCAGAAGCTGGATGCAATTGTGAAATGGGTCAAGACCTTCGCAACGATCACCACATTCGAACAGTGGTACAACTATACCACCAGTAAGATACAGCATTAACCTTTCTGTCCAATTCATTTGCCAAATGACACAATTATTCAATTAATTTCATCCCCATTTTATGATTATTTAAGCACTCAAACTCTGCTATAAATAATTGGTTCGCAAAGCCCTGTAACTCCGTTAAAATGGTATAAACCTTTGCCCTGAAATGACGTTTTTATTACTGAAAAGCCCACCATGGGAGTGGATATAATAAAAATAATTGGAGTAAAAATCTTAGCGATGACAGCCTTTTGCATGAAATGCCACAAGGAAACGGAGATTAAGGATGCCAAGACCGTGAAGATGAGGAATGGGAGGCCTGCCACGGCGGGTATATGCCCTTCATGCGGTAAAAAGGTATTTAAGATAAGTAAGACCTAGGTCATTTTCCTCTTAACTAATAAAAGCCGGGTGCCCGCCCGGCTTTTATTTTTGGGCGTCGCCGAAAACTATATTGACATGGATTGAAGTACGGTATACATTATGCAAAGATGACAACTGTCTCATAATCAGCAGGCGGTGATAGGTACGATGAAAGATATTCAGGACGATGAGAAAACAACAGAGCAATTGGAAAGCGAGATAGCTAAGCTTAAGGAGCAGATAGCTAAGCTGGAGGCGGCTAAAACCCCCCCCGATAGAAAAAATGACCCTGAATATTTCAATGAAAGGCTGGAAGAGGAAGTAGCCCGAAGTACACGTTATAAATATGAAATATCTGTTCTATATATCGAGTTGGATAACCTGGAGGCTTATTCCAAGAAATTCGGTAACGAGCCAACACAGGAAATAGTCAGCATGTACCGAACAATTCTGCGCGATGCTGTAAGGAATACCGATATGTATTGCCAGTTAGAGCCAGGTAAAACTGCTGTTATACTGCCATATACTAATACCGAAGGCGCTGTAAAAGTTGCAGAAAGAATCAGGCAGACGGTTGAAAGGGTATTTGCTCTTAATAGCATGTCCACCAAGATAAAATTGACAGCTACTATCGGTGTGGCCTCATATCCAAAAGATGCTGTTGCATACGATCATTTAGTCAGAGTGGTCACTGAAGCGTTCTCACGTGGCAAAGACAAGGGTGGCAATTTATCCTGCACGGCGGTAGCTACAGATGCCAGCTCCGGTGGCAGGAAAGAATCCGATGAGAAATCTTTACAGAATGAAACCTTTCTGCAGGCATTGAACGATGAGGTTTTGCGGAGCTCCCGCTACGTCCAGAAGTTTTCACTTATGATACTTTCTATCAGCAATCTGGAAAACAAAATATTGGGATTGGACGGGGAAGCCCGCGCCAAAATCATGCAGGCCATATACAAACTGCTGAATGCCACCATGAGGACAGTTGATAGAAATTATTTATATACGGATACCAAATTTGCCGTAGTTCTGCCCGGAACGGACGGTGACGGCGCCCAGGCAGCGGCGCAGAAGCTAATACAAAGCCTCACACGCTACCCGATAATCCGCAATAATGGCGTTGATGTAAATATCTTTGCTAACGTCGGTATTGCCTGTTTTCCGACTGACGAGGTATCCAAAGACGGACTTATACGGCGAGCAGAGGCAGCTTTAAACCAGTCCATAATAAAGGGAAATAACCAGTTCATGCTCGCTTCCAGTACGCTGGAGCTGGCAGGAAAGAACCTCAATGAATGGATTGTCAATCTTAAGCAGGGAGGGCCGTCAACTATTTATAACCTGCTTGCCTCACTTGACCTGACCGAACACTATTCCAGGCCGCATTCGCATACCGTAGCCAAGTATTCAATTGCAATGGCACAGGCCGTCGGGCTGCCCGAAGCTTCAGTAAAACAACTGCGGATCATGGCGCTGATGCACGATGTAGGCAAAATATGTATTCCGGCCAGCATAATTACCAAAGCGGGGGCACTCAATGCACAGGAGTGGGAACAGATGGTCAAGCATCCTCAATATGGAGCGGAAATTCTCGAGCAGTTTCCCGAATTCGCTACCTGCGCACAGGTGGTGCTGGCACACCATGAAAGGTGGGATGGCAAGGGCTATCCTCATAAAATAGGTGGCGACCAGATTCCCCTGGAGTCGCAGATTATTGCTGTGACGGAAGCTTATGACGATATGGTAACACCGCGCCCCTATAAAAAGCATTTATCCGCGCAGGAAGCAATCCAAGAGATTAAGAAGAATGCCGGCACCCAGTTCGACCCCTCGGTAGTGAAGGTTTTCCTCAGGGTAGTAAATAAACTGGATAAAGTACCGGCTCCCTGACGGACTGCGAAGTATCTTTAATCCCTAAGGCTATACGCCCAGCCGTATAATATTATCCGCTTTGATACCAACGGTGCAGCCGCGTGTATCGAACACTAATTTGGAATTTTTAGCTATGGAGTCCAATTTGTAGCAGGTGTGATCCGTAGTTATAACCACACAATCATAGTCGCTCAGGGTCTTGTTCTCCAGCTTGATGCTTCTAATACGGGTATTGCCCTCTTTAATTTCAGCTATATACGGATCGTGGTAATTTACTTTGGCTTTCTTCTCCAACAGCAACTCAATGACCCTCAGAGCCGGGGATTCCCGGAGATCTTCAATATCTTTCTTATAAGCTACGCCCAGGATCAGGATTTTAGCTCCCTTTACACTTTTACTCTTTGTATTTAAAGTCTCAACGATACGCTGGACTATGTATTCAGGCATGGTCTCATTGATTTCAGCCGCCAGCTCGATAAACCTGGTATGGAAGAAATATTCCCTGGCTTTGCTGGCCAGGTAATAAGGGTCCAGCGGAATGCAGTGGCCGCCCACGCCAGGGCCGGGATAGAAGGGCATATATCCGAAAGGTTTGCTGGATGCAGCTTTAATGACCTCCCAGACGTTTATATTCATTTTTTCGCACAGTTTCGCCAGTTCGTTTACCATTGCGATGTTAACGCTGCGGAAAACGTTCTCGAATACTTTATCCATTTCCGCTACTTCCGGAGTAGATACTTCAATCACACGGTCTGCAATATGGCCGTAAAGTAGAGCTGCAAAGCGCGTGGATTTAGGCTCCATGCCTCCAACCACTTTTGGCGTATTTTTGATCGTAAACTTCTTGGTGCCGGGATCGATCCTCTCAGGCGAGAATGTCAGGAAGTAGTCAACTCCGACTTTTAGCCCTGTCGATTCAAGGATAGGCAATACTATCTCACGTGTCGTGCCCGGGTAAGTCGTGCTTTCGAGAATTACGAGATGTCCGAGGCGAAGGTACCTGGCTATTTCGTTGGTTGCATTAACAATATAGGTGAGGTCCGGTTCTTTGGTCTTGGTCAGCGGCGTCGGCACGCATATAATGATCGTATCTACCCTGCGTAATGCCGACGGGCTGGAGGTGGCTTTTAGCCGGCCACTGTTTACAGCTTTTTTCAATCGGGCAGATTCAATATCCAGTAGATACGAAATCCCGCGTGTGATCTTGCTGACGCGGCTTTTCTCCGAGTCGATACCTGTCACGTTGAACCCTGCCTCGGCAAAGGCCAGGGCAAGCGGAAGACCCACATAACCCAAACCGACTATGCCCACTTCCGCAGATTTGTCTTTGATTTTATTTTCCAGGTTTCTAAGGTCATTAACCGTCAATTCGGTAGTCCGCATTTTTCCCTCTCGTCAACGGTGATTAACTCACCATTTAATATAATATTCCATAGTTTATCTGTGCACGCATGCTGTGTCAAAAATCCGGTGAAGACTGCCCGATAGTAAATTTATTGAGCCAGTCAGGTGCACAGATTGGTTATTTGTCGTAATTGACATTGGCCATAGTTCTATTATAATGGAAGCTAAAATGAGTACTCGTCAATTGGGCCAGCAGAAAGACAAATATTTATATCTGCTGTCTGAGATATCAGAAATAGTATCCAGCTCACTATCAGATAAGGATATATTCGAAGGTGTTGTATGGGAATTAAGCAATGTGCTAAATATAGATGCATGCTGGGTGCAGAATTATAACTCTCTGACCAAGTCGCTGACGCTCGTATCACAGCAAGGTTTGACCGATCCGCTGATAAAGGATCTGCAAAATATTCAAATTGGTCAGCATATCGTCGGAAAGCTGGCATTTGAAAGGAAACCTGTATTCTGTAACGACATTACGAAAGATGACAATTACCCGTGGGATGCAGCCGTCAAGGAAGGTTTTCACTCATTCATCGCTTCGCCGATAGTATCCAGCGGTAAGATGCTGGGCTTGTTGGGCTGCCTTTCGTATAAATTCAAGCTCTTCACTATGACTGAGCTGAAGGTAATGTCCATTGCAGGTTCATGCATTATTGATGTCTGTAACAGGACCAATCCTGAGCAACAGACGATGGAGATGAAAAAACGTCAGGACGAAATCATCCAAACGCAGTTGTTCTTGAGCGCACTGGGCCACGAATTAAAGACGCCGCTTACGGCGATTATCGCGTCGACCGGGCTTATGTTGGAGGAATTGGAAAATAGACAGGAAGCACAGTTGCTGAAAATTGCTCAAAACATATCTAGAAGTGCAGCCAGCCTGCAAAACCGCTTAAGTGAGCTTTTGAACCTGTCCAAGAATAAAGATGCGGTTTTCGGTATTAACAAGAAGGGATTCGACTTCTCTAAGCTTGCCGAGGAGGTAGTGGATGCGGTTTCATCACTAATTGAACAGAAACAGCTGACCCTGAAGGTAGAAGTTCCTCCTTATGTGCAGATTAATGCGGATGAACAAAGAGTCGAACAGATCCTGTTGAATCTCCTGTCTAATGCTATAAAGTTCACTCCCAAAGGTGGGGAACTAGTATTAAGAACTGAGAATGAAGGGAACAGGTTGATAGTGCAAATAAAGGATAACGGCCCGGGTATACCCAATGACGAAAAGCAGAAGCTTTTCAGGCCGTATTATCACCTGTCCACTGATAGAGTCAGCATTCCGGGAATTGGACTCGGATTGGCAATAACCAAACAACTAGTTGAGTTGCATGGGGGCGCTATATGGGTTCAAAGCGAGGTTGGCAAGGGCAGTACCTTCTCATTTTCGTTGCCCTTGAATGATAATGAGCGAAAATTACGATAGAATTCAGGCTCCAATCCGGATTCTATTTATAGAGGACAACGCGGAAATACAGGAAGCAACGCGCCTTATTTTCGAGCTGCACTGGCCCGAGGCAGAAATCATCCAAGCTTTAGAAGGGTTTGAAGGCCTAGCGTTGATGAAAGCCGAATCACCAGACATGGTAATTCTAGATCTGGGATTGCCAGATATGGACGGTATGAAAGTACTCAGGGAAATCCGTAGCTTCAGCGACGCACCGGTTATTATTTTGACGGTTAGGGGAGAAGAGACGGATAAGATACGCGGCCTAGAATTGGGAGCTGATGACTACATAGTAAAACCATTCAGCCATAAGGAGATTCTGGCGCGTGTGAAGCATGTAATGTATCCCTGCCAGGCGTCGTTGGGCATTAAAGTTGAACAACCGTTCAATGGTAGCGGAACAAAAATTGATTTTGACTTGGGTTTGGTATCAAGAAATGGCAAGTCCGTAAAATTGACCAACACTGAGATGATCCTGCTTAGATTCCTTGCATCGCACGATGACAGGTCAATTAGCGATAACGAGATCCTGACCGAGATCTGGGGAGAAGATTACGTGGACAGTTCAGAATACTTGGATGCTTACATCCATAGCTTGAGGCAGAAAGTGGAAGATGACCCGAATAAACCGAAAATAATAATTCGTGACGAGGACGGCTACAAATTCATTAATGAGGGGATTCAGTCTATTTGAAAGTGTTCAAGCCGTTAGATTTCAATTAGAATAAGCTAGGAGTATTAGATGAGTAGTATTCTCTTTCTGTCGAGCGACCCGGTTTTAAAAGAGAAAAACCTTGAGATAATCCAGCAAAGCGGCCTGGATACGGTTGGCGCGTCGGAATGCCTGGAAGGGCTTGTTTTGATGGATAAAAAAGACTTTGATGTAGTCGTAATCGACGAAGAGCTCTCCGATATCAGCGGCTATGAAGCATGTCTCAAAGTGCGTCAGCAGTCCGACGTGTCAATAGTTCTCCTCGGTTCGGTTGCCGAGTCGGAGGTTTGGTCCAAGGTCGAGGAACTTGGTTTTGACCTTTATTTAAGGAAGCCGATTAGCCCGCGTGAGTTACTTGCACGCATTAAGGCGCTATTAAGGCGTCCTGCCATGGAAAAGAAGGCTTCTTCTCCGCCAACACCATCCCAACGTGTCCCAAAAACTTCGGCGCAGCCACGGTCCGTACGGCAGGTACCTGTGCAGCCACAGCCGCAGCCCATGCAGCAACCGCCGGCGCAGCAACCTGTGCAGCAAGTGCCTGCGCAGCCACAGTACGTACAGCAGCCGCAGCCCATACAGCAGCCACAGCCACAGCCGCAGCCTTTACAGCAAGTGCCGGCGCAGCCACCTGTGCAGCAAGTACCGGCGCAGCCGCAGTACGTACAGCAGCCACAGCCGCAGCCTTTACAGCAAGTGCCGGCGCAGCCACCTGTGCAGCAGCCCCCTGCTTATATGCAACCGCCCATCGATAGCACACAGGTCTTCAGCCGGCCTTCTCAAGATCCCTGGCAGCAGCAATATCAACAGCCTTCGGTACAGCAAGTGCCGCCCCAGGTGGTCATGCGTCCTCCATCACTGAATAGAGAACCCGTACTCGTACCGCCCCTTGAGCGCGAAACGAAAAAGCCGACAATAGATAAACCTCCCATGGTGGTAGTACAACAACCGGCGACATTAACAGCTACTCCACTTACGCCGGTACCTATTGAGAGCGGCCTAAACGTATTTGAAGACCCGCGCATAGTCAAGTTAATTGATGCGTTGGTCAATGGACGGCTGGGAGATATTACTCCCATTGTGGATTTCAGCTATAAGTACGGCTATGCCTATCCATCCGTGGATAGCCTCCTGGATACATCTGAGCTGGACACGGTGAACATACTGGAGTCCCTTGCTCAGAATGGAATCTTAATAAAACAACCATTTGAGAAGTTCAGTGTTGATCCGGACGGACAGTTCCAGCTTGTGCCCACTGAGCATTGTCCCCGGGATGATTCATCCAACCTGATCAAAGGACAGCTGATCGAACATTTTTCCTGCGGCTACGTTGGCTTGGATAAAGATTTTAAACAAGATAGCCGTTATGTATGCCCGAAGTGTCATAAAGACCTCCGCCTGATAGGTACAGATTACCGAAACATAGGCATACACTATAGATGCCAGGAGGACGGCGAAATCTTCACGACTCCCGTAGTTAAATGGCGTAATCTTAAAACACGCAAAGAGTGGAACCAGGAAGAATTGAAGGAGGTAGAGGTATATTCTTATCGATTTAGCCCGGATAAGAAGGGGTGGTTGGAATTCCAGCTCAAGCCCAAAACGCAACTGGTGGATTTTCTACGAGTTCAGGGTTATCAGGTGCAGGAACTGGCACAGTTAACCGGTAAATCGGGAGCGATCCATACACTTGATATCCTGGCCATACGTGATGATATTTTGACCAAAATAATACTTGGTATCGGCATACTGGTAGCCGGCGCCGGTGAATCAGAAGTTAGCCTGGAAGCCTTGTTTAGATTCGACAGCCGCGCCTATGATATAGGAATCAATTACAAAGTAGTAATTGCCATACCTAAGCTCGGCGCCGAAGGAATGAATTTTGCCAGCAGGCAAATGATCAGGGCATTTGAAGCCAGGACTATGGCAGCAGTAGTCTCTGATATTACAAATATGCCGCGTTCGAGGATGTCACTTCAGAGCAATATGGATGCCGGTTACCATGCTGAAACCTCGTTTGCAGCGGCGTCTGCCAATGTTAAGACTACAATTGGCCGGTTCCTTAGAAGCAGGGGTTACGAGGTATTTGAACAGGCATTAATTGCAGGTAAATCCGGCATCGAGCATGTATTTGATATATTTGCGCGGAGAGATGACAGGATTATCGTGCCCACCATGGCCATCGGCATCGCCAGCAGCAGTACCGGTCGGCCTATCGAGCTGGATGAAATATCGAGGTTCGATGCAGCCGCCTTCGATTCTGGAATTCGTAATAAAGTATTTATAGCAATTCCACAAATCAGCGTCCAGGCCAGGCAATTTGCCAAACAGCAGAAAATCGATATCATAGAACAGAATGACCTGGGGAAATTACTGTAAGTTTAGCTTCCAGGTCAATAATTAAAATGGCCGAATTGCAGTCTGCCTCCCGTAAGTTGTAAATGAAAAATATTGCGATATTTGTTATAGCGGCCATTTTTCTGGTCGGCTTGTTGGGCATATTTTATTTCATGCCTGTGGAATCGATCTGGATCGCTGGAGGGATGCTGGCTGCAATCGTCCTGTATCACTTTATTTCCAGGCTTATATTGGGGAGGCAGACCAGACCGGTTAGACCCAGCCAGTGGCAAAACCTGAGTTCACTTCTGGTTATATTCCTGGTTATCTTCGTTCTTTTTGTTGTGGTTTTGCGTGATGCAGTATCTTCGGTTTTGATTCATGTTCTGCTTGTTTCTCTGGTATTTACCATGATGATAAATTTCCTGACCGTGCCCCTGGCTATCTTCCACAGTCTGAAGCAGAAAGAAGAGGATTCCACTCCCAGTACTTATAAACCCAGGGTAAGCATTATTGTACCGGCATATAATGAGGAAAAGGTTGTGGCCCGCACCATCGAGACACTAATAGAAGCCGATTATCCTGATAAAGAGATCATAATAGTCGATGACGGGTCGAAGGACAGCACCTTCGATGTGGCTTCAAGATATGCCCAGCGTGGCCTGAAGATAATACGGCGACCTAACGGCGGAAAGTTTGCGGCCTTAAATACGGGAATCGCATTTTCATCGGGAGAGATCATCGTTACGGTGGATGCTGACAGCCTGATTGGGCGAGCTTCCATTTCTCAATTGGTGCGTGGCTTTGAAGATCCTGAAGTGGCAGGCGTTGCCGGTAATCTTAGGGTCTTTAACAGGAATAAATTAATTACCAAACTGCAGGCGCTCGAATATATCGTACAGATTCAGATAGTGAGAAGGGCTTTTGAAAATTTCGGATCATTAACCGTGGCCTCCGGCGCTTTCAGCGCATTTCGCAAGACAGCTCTTGAAGAGGCAGGATGGTACGATCCGGACTACCTGCTTGAAGACTTCGATATAACCATCAAGCTGTTAAAATCGCATATGATTTTGCATGGTAATAATGAGGCTGTCTGCTATACCGAGGCGCCTGAAACACTGAGAGATGTATACAAGCAACGGCTGAGCTGGTTTCGTGGCGATTACCAGAATTTCTGGAAACACCGTGACACTTTTTTTAATCCCAGGTTTGGAATCATGCATAAGTTGACCTTTCCCTATATGCTGATATCTATGACACTGGTCCCTCTGGCCAGTCTGGTTGTCATAGTCACGTCTATTATAATGTTGCTCAATGGCGAATGGTTGACATTGGTGTTTGCATTTGGCCTTTTCACAACACTGCAGATGTTGCTGTGTATGCTGGGGATACTCATTGCCGATGATGATATGAAACTCGTTGTTTTTTCACCACTATTTATAATAGGTTATAAGCAGTTTCTGGATTTCATCATGCTCAAAGCACTGATCGACATCATCTTGAGTGGGGGCACTTACCTGAGGAGGGAAAGAGTTACAAGAATAGGAGACGTGACGACAACATACTCACAGAGACCTGCCGTTGCCAGTGGTATAGTTGATACACAGAAATCCTCTAAAGGGGTTAAAAGCCATACGGCTGTTTGACCTGAATATGTCAGTAGAAGCAGGAATAGCTATGAAAGATGTATTACGGAACTATGCGGGCTGCAAAGTGCTGATTACAGGTGGAGCAGGGTTCATCGGCTCGCACTTGGTAGAGAATCTTCTTGATATAGGAGCCGAAGTTACTGTTACGGACATTATGCTCTGCGGCAATAAGATTGCCCATTTGAAAGGCCACAAAAATCTTTTTGTCCATAAAGTAGATGTCAACGATGTTCCCTCCATTAAGCCCTTATTTAAGGGCAAGGATATGGTCTTTCATCTGGCCGCCGTTGTGGGTGTGGAAGAAACACAGGATGAGCCGGTGAATTTGTTAAATGTTGAGGTTGTTGGCACGTCCAATGTAATCGCCCTGGCAGCGCAGAACAAAGTTAAGCGATTTATCTTCGCATCATCTTCGGAAGTTTATGGTGACTCGCAACGGCCCATGGTGGAAGAGGGCCCTTATAATCCCAAGTCTACCTATGCTCTTACCAAGCTGGTAGGGGAGCATTTTTGCGCCGCCTACTATCAAAAATACGGCCTCGAATATACTGCCCTGCGCTATTTCAATTCATATGGGCCCCGCCAGGACGAACGCTTTGTACTGTCGCGGTTTGTTAACCGGGCACTGGATGGAAAAGAATTATATGTATATGGTGACGGCAAACAAACTCGTGATTTCACTTATGTTGAAGATACAATATATATGACACTCATAGCTGCCATTATGAAAGAGGGAGCAGGGCAGGTGCTGAATATCGGCACCGGTAAAGCTGAATCTATCATTGAGTTGGCCGAAATGGTTTTAACGATGCTCGGTTTGAAAGGTAAGGTAAAAATATCCTTTGTGGATTATGACAAAAGAAGGTCCAGGGAGATAGAGGTATTCAGTCGGCTGGCAAACATAGATAGGGCGGTCAAATTGCTTGAATACAGGCCGTCCACACCTCTGGATGAAGGGATCAAAAAGTATGTGGATTGGTATCGCAACAGTAAGCGATCAAGCTGTTGACTATTTGGTTGCCGAAGTATAGTTATACCAGGCCTCGTAAGTAGTAATTGTGGCCAGAGTCTTGCACCATTTAATAATTTTGTCCAGCTTAGCCAGCTTTGCCTGATCGAGTTTGCCTTCCTTATCTGTTAATGCCTGGGGATGTATGCCGACGGCGGCTACTCCTAATTCCGCCATGGTACCACACAGCATACTGCCGAAATCGTTATATATGGCGGCTTCATCCCAGAAATCGTGGTATGTACAGTAGTCGTTGATGGTCTCCAGCTTGCTGATATCGATAATATCTCCCCAGGTACCGGTGGCACTATCCCAATTGCATACATCGCTAGCAGTAGGCACCCTGTACATGCCGTTGGGATCGGGCTGGCCGTAATAGTCGACAGTGACATGCGTTGCGGGATGCGGCTCCAAGATAATCTGGGTGGCGAATATCTTAAATCCGGCTTCTTGGGCTGCCCTGTAACCGGTTTCATCAAAATAGTCGGTTGGGACGGTAAGGGCCACGGGGGCAAAGCCAAAATATTGCAGATACTGGTCACGTGCTTTGACTAATTTATATTTGATAAAATCGTAGGTCAGACCTGATCGTGTCGTATCAAGCTGATAATATGTCCAGTCGTAGCCATGGACGCTTATGCCGATAATTCCCTGGTCGATGTATTTCTGCAGCCATGGCATTTCAAAAGAGTCGGTGCCGTCGATGTTGGAAACGACTCCCACGTCCAGCGGAACACCGTTGGCCTGGAATAGTTTTATAATTTCCTCAACAACGTCCTCATGCCAGCCTTTGGAGACATCGTCGATCCTGAAGATAATTGCTTTACCACCGTTGAAGGTGGGTATGATCCTCTTTCCGGCGGAATTATTGGAAGCCCATCTGGACATGTAAAGGGACCAGCTTTCAAAAGTGGTCAGCTCTCCATGCTGCTGGCAGGCTTTAATGAGGTTGGAGAGAAATGCTAGTTTGGCAGCATCCGGTTTCGCATCTTTCCCCATAAAAGAGGCAGCCTGGATTTCGATTACCGCTGTGCCGATCTTGTTAATGCTCTGGTCAACGGCGGCCAGCAGGTTTTTTTCTGCACTGGCCCGTGCTGAGACGGCAAGCCTGTTGGTAGCGGTTGATGCATACTCAAGGTTTTCCACTATAGGCAAGCGGTACAAACCTTTAGGATCAATTTCTCCAGACCAGGAAAGCGGCCGCTTGGAACTATTGAAATCTCCGGCGTATTCTGTTGCAAGTATCCGAAAACCCGAGTCCTGAATGAGGGAATAATTGGCTTCCTGATAATTTCCAGTCTGCAGAACGCAGGCGACAGGAGAGTCGCCAAAATATGATTTTAATTGCTCCCTATCGTTCTGCAGACTGGATAGCAGTTCTCTATAAGCAGCGCTGTCTCTGGATGTATCCTCCTCAAACCAATGGATATCACTGCTATCGAAACTGATGTCGACAATGCCCGCATCACTATAGTCCCGCAAGTAAGTCAAGCCGCTAAAGCCGGGAGTTATTAAGGAAGGAGCCACGTCTACTTCGAGCGGTGCACTATTATTCGCAAACAATCTTATTATGCCGTTAACTGTGTCAGATGCGTTATCGGTATTTATGTGATCCAGCATGAAGATGATGGCGCCCTTGTCACCAATATATGGACGTGTTTGAAGCTGTCTTATATGGACCGTTGCCACCGGCGGAGGCGGTGTACCCTCGGGACTTGGTTTGACGGCCGCGGTTAAACAGCTTGCAGAAAGTAGCACGACCAATGCAAGCAGAGAATTGCCTAGCTGCCTTGTGGACGGGATGGGCATGTTTTAATATTAAGGCTTGCATATAGTTTGAGTCAACGCGGGAAGCTTATGATAAATGCTGGTATACTTCCTATACGTAGAGGAGTTGCTGTGAAATTTCTAAACATACGCTTTTTGAGCATTCTTCTCATCACTATTATTCTCACGTGGCCGTCGTGTACCCAACCGGTGCCCTCGTCAACCCACGGTCTTCAAGCGGAACCAGAATCCCTTCCTCAACCTGCAACATCCCGCGATTCTCAAGCGGCTGCCGAGCACCGGTCTCAGCCCGGACTTTCCTCCGATAATCATACAAAATTGCTTTATTGTATGAAGGGAGTAGGTATTGAGTTACCGCAATCGGACTTCGTCGAGATGAAAAGTGCGGGAATAGACGTGCTGGCAATAGAATGGGGAATGGAACAGGATGTAAATAACGTTGGAGCCTTCCTTGATCGGGCACAGGAGGCTGGCCTAAAGGTTATTATGGATGGTGGTTTCAGCTATAGAGCCTGGGGATTTACGGACGACGACTGGGACCGGCTGCCCGAAGGCAAACATCCGGTTTGGCAAAAGAACCATGTGCAAAATTGGGTAAAAGCCCTCAAAGACCATCCTGCCATTTATGCCTGGGATATATGTAATGAGTTCGGGGAGAACCTGCCGAGCGGTGCCGGCATAAAGGGATCAGATTGGCCTGCAGGCATGATCACGGCTGAGCAAATAAGTCAGGCCAGAGCGGATGTTCTGGAAGTAGATCCTACCAGGCCAGTACAGGTGCGCATGCATGGATGGGATATAGGTGAGATGCCGTCACAGGTAAAATCGGTGCTCGAAGACAAAACTGCCGATATTATCTCGCTTAACCTCTATTCAAACTATATGCAGAATGGCGTGCTTCAATGGCCCGATGTAATTAAAGAAGGCGGCCCGTATTTTGTCAGCAGTATAAAAACAATGGCGATGGGTACGCAGGTCTGGCTTTCAATCGCGGCATTCGAGTATCACGGTCAATTCGGGCGGCCGACGCCGGCAGATGTCAGCAGGGACTTGAACTATGCAAAACGAATTCTGGAATTAGATGGGATTTCATTTTTCGATTGGGGGCCTGTCAACCAATGGGACAGCACGTCCGATTGGTATCTACCTCAGTCTGGAGCAGACCTGTGGGCGGCCATCAAAACCGGCATCCAGGAAGGTCGATAAAAAGATCGGAGCATGGTCAAAGCAATGCCAGCACGGCTCTGGCAGAGCTCTTCAGCGCCGGATCATCCGTGATATCTATGCATTTCTGCAGGTCTTCCCTGGCTTTGGTTACACTGCCCATGTTTTTGTAAATAATGCCGCGCGTGTAATAGGCAATGGGCATTTCATAGTCAATTTTTATAGCATCATTGCTATCCTGCAATGCTCGATCATACATCCCTTTAGCGTTATAGCACCAGGCGCGCCTGTCATAAGCCTGTGCCAGCTTGGGGTTGAGAGAAATCGCCTTGTCACAATCGCTTATAGCATAGTCCCATTGAGATAAATTTATATATGCCCAGGCACGCGTGTTATAAGCCAGGGCGAAATCGGGATTCAATTCAATGGCCTTGGTAGTATCGACTATGGCTAGTTGGTATATTTGTTGCAGGATATAGCCCCAGGCGCGCATATTGTAGGCTAGGGCAAAATTAGGGTTTAACTCGATTGCCTTATTACAGTCGTCCATGCCCATAGTTAGCCAGTCTTTGGTATGATCATAGGCTACTTTATCAAAGTAGACCCAGGCACGCGTGGTGTAGGCGAACGGCAGGTTAGGGTTCAGTTCAATGGCCTTATTGCAGTCATCGATGGCCGGATCAAACTTTCCTTTCATCGTATTAGCCCATGCCCGGTTGATGTATGCCGTGGCGGTATTGGGCTCCAGCTCAATGGCCTTGTCACAGTCTGCTATGGCCAGGTCATAGCCGCCTGTCTGATCATAGACCGAAGCCCGCTGAACATAGGCTAAAGCCAGCGTGGGATCCAAGTCGATAGCCTTATTGGAATCCGCCAGTGCCTCATCATATTGGCCCATTTCATTGTAAGCCCACGCACGGTTCATATAAGCTATCGACCGGCCAGGCTCGATATCGATGGCGCGGTTGCAGTCGGCAACGGCTCCTTTATAATCACCCTTTTCATTCAATGCCCAGGCCCGATTAATGTAGGGCAATGCCGACTTGGGACCAAGTTGAATGGCCTTGGTACAATCCTGTATGGCAAGGTCATACCAGCCTTTTTCGATATATGCGGAGGCACGCGTGACATAGGCAAGAGACAGGCTGGAATTAACTTCTATAGCCTTATTGCAGTCATCGATGGCCTTATCATACTCCCCGATCTGATTATAGCAAAGAGCCCGGTTGGCATATATTATAGCCTGATGGGAATCACGGCTAATGGCAGCAGTATATTCCAGAATGGCCTGATCGTACTGCTTATTGGCATAGTATTCGTTGCCTTTTTTATAGTGTTCAGTGGCGGTATCGAAAATCATACAAGATGAACCAAGCAATGATAGCAGGATAATGGCCAGACAGCTTAATATATAGCTCGATTTTGCAGTTTGCACCGATTTGTTATTCACAGGCTTAGTATATCTATGTTATCAGGTATAGTCCAACGCCTCCAGTACTTACCCAGATAGGCGGCACACAGCTTGATTACGCGTTGACATAAGTTATACATAATATTACTATTACGACAGAGACTTCGGCCAGCTTTAAAGGTACATATGATTTACTGGTTATTACAGTTTGCTGATCTTGTTTATTATCATATATTCCATATATTTTTTGCCTTTGGCGCCTTCTGCTGGTTTATCTGGATATTGAGGGTGGTAAGATCTGCGCCGT
>JBEKVW010000045.1:0-18163 GCA_049513695.1 Dehalococcoidia bacterium
GGTCACAGTTACAGACCGTGAGTCACTACCATAAGAGTTGAGGGCGGTCAGCGTATATGTGGTCGTAGCTATCGGCACCAATACCTGTGAACCATTGGACGGCTGGCTGCCAATGCCGCTGATGTCCACGCTGGTGGCCCCAACCACATTCCAGTGCAAAAAGACCGGCTGGCCGAAATGCACTGTGCTGGGGCTTATACTGAATATTTCGATGAACGGGTTAACAGACATCATGCCGCCCGGGTAACCATAACCATAGGGATAGCCGTGCATATAGCCATTATTGGGGAAATAATTATAAGGATAGCTGTATAAGTCTCCGTAGGGGTATTGATAGGGATAAACAGTGCCTACGGTAACCGTCGCCGCTTTGCTTACGATGCAGCAACTGCTCGAGGCTGTCAAATCATAACTGGTTGTCGAATAAGGCGTAACCACCCTTGACCCGGAGGGCGGCACCTGGCCGATACCCTGGTCTATTGAAACCGAATCAGCTCCCGAGACGTTCCACGTAAGTGTCGCAGACTGCCCTACATTTATATTCACGGGGTTGGCGTTTAAGTCTGCGACTATAGGGGGATTGACGGTTACTACAAATGATTTTGTAAGTATGCCGCTGGTATTGCTGGCGGTGAGAGTATAGGTAGTAGTCTGAGCCGGCGTAATGAGCTGGTTTCCGCTAACGGGAACACTGCCGATGCCCTGATCGATCGAAACTGAATCGGCGCCCATGACATTCCATTGTAAAGCTGCGGAGCCGCCTGCCATAAGCACCGCTGGATTAGCAGACAGATTGATAACAAGCGGAGCCGGGTTTACTACCAGCACCACAGACCTGCTGACCGTTCCGAGTGGAGCACTGACGGTAATCGTGTAGGCTGTGGTAACGGTGGGACTTACGATCTGTGATCCGGATGCGGCTACTGCGCCCACCTGGGGATTTATTACCACTGAGTTGGCTCCGGGGACATTCCAGGTCAATGTTGCCGAACTTCCGGCCGTGATAGTAGCCGGGGTGATATCGAAAGTGGTGATGGTAGGCATGAATGCCGTGCAGCCGAGCGCTAATATCATAGACAAGAGCGGGATAAAAAGTAATTTTTTCATAGATCTCCTCCCTGCCGAATTTAAGGGGATTGTAGCCCAGAAAGTATTAAAAAGTTATAAATTCAGCTATGAGAACATGAAAAAATTATGACATTTTCGTGAAAGGTTGAATTTTTAGATGCAACTGATACGGGCACGCGTCAAAATTGTTCTATAAAATTTAAAATCTGCTCAAATGTAAAGACCGGGCCGTCCTTGCAAACATACTTATCACCCACATTACAGCGGGCGCATTTCCCTATGCCACACTTCATCTTTTGCTCGAGGGTGGTCACTATTTGAGCGGGTGAGAAACCAAGCTCTTTCAGCCCGGCAAGCACAAAGCGAATCATGATGGGCGGCCCACAAATGATGGCGACGGTATTGTCCGGCGACGGCCTGAGTTCGGATACTACCTGTGGGACAAGAGCCACACGCCCCTGCCACTCATCATCTCCCCTGTCCACGCAAAGCTCTAGCTTACATTGCGCCGGCTCAGCCCAAAGATCGTATTCATCGGAAAAAACCAGTTCCCGCGGGCTGCGGGCTCCATTGACGATGGTGAGGCCAGAATAGTCGGACCTGTGGTCGAGAACATAGTGTATAACCGGACGAAGCGGGGCCATGCCGATGCCGCCGCCTATAATAAGTATGTTCTTCCCCCTGTAGTCTTCCATGGGGAACCAGTTGCCGTAAGGCCCTCTAATGCCCAGTGTAGCGCCGGGTTCGAGTTCATGCAGGGCTCTGGTGACGGTGCCCACACGCCTTACAGCGAACTCAAGGCCGGTCTTACGCTCAGCCAGCGAAGCTATGCCGTATGGCCCCTCGCCCACTCCGTAAGCCGAGACAAAGGCGAACTGGCCCGGTCTGTAGTCGAAGTTTTCCCGCTGCTCAGGATCAGTAAGCTCGACCGTGAAAAGCTTTATGTCGGGCGTGAGGTCCAATACCCCGGTCACGGTTGCGGGGTAAGGTATGAAGGGGTTAGCCGCAGATAAGCTACACATTTAATTTCTGTACGTCCATGATAATTTCTCTGATATCGATGTTCACGGGGCAGCTCCTTACGCAGCGGCCGCAGCCGGTGCATTTTATATCGCCAAAAAGTGTTGGATAGTAAAGGAGCTTGTGATACCAGCGCTGGCGCAGCCGTGCGCCTTTGGTGGGCCTGGGATCATGTCCTCCGGCGATCCTGGTAAACCCGGCCGACTGGCAGCTCTCCCAGCTCCGCACCCTGTCGATTTTATCCTTGCCGGCGTAATCCCGTATATCGAAGCAATAGCAGCAGGGACAGACATAGGAGCATATATTGCAGTGGATGCAACGGTCAGCCACTCTGTCCCAGTAGGGGCTGTCGAAATTCCTGCGCATTATCTCTCTCACCCCTTCCATAGGGATGGCCGCGATACGCGGGGTAGGCGGAGAGGGGACATCCTTTTCCTCCACCATAGTAACAGGCGTAAGCTCTTTCCCTTTGCCCGTAATCGCCTGCACAATATATCCTGAGGGTGTATGAGTGAGCATAATATCCAGGTACATAGGGTTGGCCGGCCCTCCGCCGACGCTGGTGCAGAAGCACTCAGGGCTTGGGGTATTGCAGGCAAGTCCGATCAAGATCGTCCTGTCCCTCTTTCCTTTATAAGATATATCCACCGGCTCGGCCAGGAATACTCTATCGATCAAGGCAATGCCGGCGGCATCGCACGGCCGGATGCCGAATATAACAACCTCTGCGTCCGCATTCATTGGGGCTATCACATCCCCCCTTTCGACACCTATGCTGAATATTGTTTCCGAAAGTGGGAAGAAGTAGCCCTTGGGGGAAACCGCTGTATTTAAGAACTGCAGGTCTATAGAACCAACCTCAGGAGCCTTTACATGCTTAAACAGGGTAACCCCGTCTGAGGTTACGGGAGCGATCAAAATATATTTTTCGGCCAGCTCTTTCAGCCATATATGGAGGTTGTTATCGACTATTACGCTGGTCATTCGACTTTCTCCAGTGTCTCTTCCTTGATGAAGGTGGCAAAAGGCGGGGCCGTTGCAGCGTCCATACCCGGCTCGAAATCGAAAAGGTCCGCGCTCTCTTTTTCCAGCTTGCGGTTGGCCAGCATAAGCGGAATTCCCACCGGGCATACCCTCTCACATTCACCGCAGCTGATGCAGCGGGCTGACAGGTGAAAGGCCCTTCCAATATTCCAAATCCAGTTGTCTTCGGGGCAACTTCTTATCCCAACCCACAGGGGGTCCAGCTCATCTACAAAGCATTCCTGACAGTAACAGCCGATGCATATCTGGCGGCATCCATAGCAGCGTATGCAGCGCCCGAACTGCTCCTTCCAGAAAGCATTTCTTTCCTGGAGGGACATACCCTCTATCCGTGCGACATCTGAATAGTCATGCGAGGCTGTCTCGGGCTGAGGCTCTCCGACCAGGACGTCATATACAGCTGGTGTATGGTGCAGGCATCTGCGGCATTTGGATAGTGGGTGGTCTTCTATGCGGCCGAAATGCGATTCTTTCATACCCGGGCATACGACCCCGATGATATAGATGCTATCGCGATCGAGCTGGTGCTCGTTGATGAGAAGGTTTATGCCGCGGGAATCGCACGGTTTGACGACCACTGCAGTCCTGGTGCCTCTGCGGTTGAGCAGGTATTTGCTCAAATTGTGGACACAGGTCTCATCGAATATCAACTTGCCCATCATATGCGGCTCATAAATAAAGACCGGTCTTGCGGTCATGCCGTCGCTCGCCCGCTCGTAGCCTATGACACAGCCATCTTCGTTCTTTTCCAGCCATTCTTTAGCTTTGTTGCGAATAATCTCAATCATGATGATCGCGGCCCCATTTTTATTAGAGTATCGGTAAAGCTCAATACCACCTCGGAAAACCTTTTGCCTTCCGAAGCCGAGACCCACTCCAGCCTCAGACGTGCTTTA
The DNA here is from genome assembly GCA_049513695.1 of Dehalococcoidia bacterium. GTDB lineage: Bacteria > Chloroflexota > Dehalococcoidia > GIF9 > UBA5629 > UBA1162. The sequence goes on from JBEKVW010000045.1 coordinate 4,029, forward strand.
TCGAGGCCGAGATAGTCCAGGAACGGCCGGAGCAGGCCAACCCGTCTCCGCGTATGGTAATTGCCGTCACTGTAGTGACAGTCGCCGGGATGACAGCCAGCCACCAGGACACCGTCCGCTCCCAACTGGAAGGCCTTGACTATGAATAGAGGGTCCACCCTTCCCGAGCACGGCACCCGGATTATCCGGATGTTGGCCGGATAGTTCGTGCGGCTGGTGCCTGCGAGATCGGCCCCCGCATAGCTGCACCAGTTGCAGAGGAAGCCAACTATCCTGGGTTCGTATGTCAACTCCACAGGCTGTTCACCTCCTCAAGGATTTGCTGGCTGGTAAAGCCCCGCAGGTCGACAGCCTTGGGCCGGCAGGCGCCAACACACAGGCCGCACCCCTTGCACAAGCTTTCGTTTACCACGGCCACTACCCTTTTATCCCGTGTTGTCTCGCAATCAATAGCTTTGTAGGGACAGACAGCAATGCACAGGAGGCAGCCAATGCACCGATCCCGGTTTACTACCGATGTGACCGGATCGGTGACCAGAGCGTCCCTGCTGAATAGACCCACCACCTTGGCTGCCGCAGCACTACCCTGGGCAACGGATTCGGGGATATCCCGTGGCCCGACGCAGGCGCCGGCCACGAAAATACCGTCCGTCTGGGTTTCAACCGGGCGCAATTTGGGATGCGCTTCTACCAGAAAATGGTAGGTGTTATAGCTTATATTTAGCTTCTGCGCCAATCTGTCGGCGCCCGTCCTTGGCTCCATCCCAGTAGCCAGGACCACAAGGTCGGCGGCCACTTCTATGGGCCGCCCCATGAGGGCATCCTCACCCAGGACGATCATTTTCTTCCCATCCTGGTATATCTTGGACGGTCTGCCTTTTATATATATTGCTCCCGCATCGTCCAGCGCCCTGAGGTAAAATTCTTCAAAATCTTTGCCCCCCGCTCGCACGTCGATATAGAAGATATAGCATTGGACATGGGGGTCGTGCTCCTTGAGCATAATGGCATGCTTTGCCGTGTACATGCAGCATACCTTGCTGCAGTATGTCCTGCCCTTGGCCTGGTCGCGCGAGCCGACACAGCACACGAAGGCCACTGTTTTGGGGTGGGCGCCGTCGGAAGGTCGAATTATTTCACCGCCCGTGGGGCCGGATGCGTTCATCAGACGCTCAAGCTGCATACCGCTTATTACATCGGGATAGGCGCCTCCGCCATACTCTTCATAGTGCCGGTGGTCGTAGACCTGGAAGCCCGTGGCAACTACCACAGCGCCGAATTCTTCGGTTATGGTCTGCGGCTCCTGGTCCCAGGCAATTGACCCGGTGGGACAGATCTTTTCGCATATCCGGCATTCGGGGGGCTTCTTCCCCTGCTCGCCATCAGCGACCCACTGAAGGTATTTGATGTACCGGCAGTGGTCGGTATCGATAACCGGCTTGGCCGGCACGGCCTGCGCAAACGGGATATAGATGCTGGGACGGTTGCCGAGTCCCAGGTCGAACTCAGAAGGACTCTTCTCCGGGCATTTTTGCCAGCAGGTGCCGCAGCCCGTACATTTGGTGTGGTCCACTTTCCTGGCCTTCTGCATGATTTCCACCTTAAAATTGCCCACGAAGCCACGCACTTCTTTGATCTCAGCATAGGTTATAAGCCTGATATTGGGGTGGTTGGCAACATCGACCATCTTGGGAGTTAAAATGCATGCTGAACAGTCCAGCGTGGGGAATGTCTTGTCGAGCTGCGCCATACGACCGCCAATGGTCGGTTCCTGTTCGAGCAGCACCACCTCATGTCCGGCATTAGCAATATCCAGGGCGGCCTGTATGCCCGTTATGCCGCCACCGATAACCAGCGCCCTCTTGGTCACCGGAACCTCCCTTGGATAGAGCGGCTCATGACGGATCACTTTAGCCACCGCTATCTTCACCAGCTCTATGGCCTTGTCGGTAGCTTTTTTCCTATCATGGGCATGAACCCAACTGCACTGCTCCCTGATATTGGCTATCTCCAGCAGGTAAGGATTCAAGCCGGCGGCTGCAACTGCCTTGCGGAAAGTAGGCTCGTGCATCCGTGGAGAACAGGCTGCGATGACGACCCGGTTCAGCTTATTGTCGGCTATGGCCTGGCGGACGGAGGCCTGGCCCGGCTCACTGCACGTGTATTTATTGTCGCTGGCAGTGACCACCATCGGCATTTTTCGGGCAGCCTCAACGACCCTGGTGATGTCCATGGCGCCGCTTATATTAGTACCGCAGTGACAGATAAATACGCCGACTCTGGCCAATTTTCCTCCTAGACCAGCCCCTTTCTCCGCAATAAAGGGACAAAGAGTTTATCGAACATAAGCTTCTTGACCGGCAATCCTGCAGCCAGCCCGATAAGCTGGGTGATATAGAGCGCCGGCAAATCGACCTTATCTTTATATTCGGCGTCTATGGATTTTTGCATAGCATCCAGGTTGCTGTGGCACACCGGGCAGACGACCGCCAGGCAATCGGCTCCGGCTTGTTTAGCCTGATACAAAAGGCGGTGCGACAGTTTGAGCACGATGTCCTGCCTGGTGAAAATATGGCTTCCTCCGCAACACTCGGCTTTGAACCCCCATTCCACCGGCTCCCCTCCCAGCCTGCTAATGATTTTATCCATTACCTGTGGATTTTCCTCATCTTCGAATTCGGCAATTTCCTTGGGACGACCCAGCAGACACCCATAGTAACAGGCTACTTTAAGGTCCTTGAGGGGCTTTTTAAGTGGTATCTTGTCCATATGGCTTTCCAGCACCTGCAGAAGGTGCTTGACCCCATTCCGTGGGTTCGCTGGTATCTTCTCATTGAGAATTTCGCTGACCTGGTTACGTATGTTTTCGTTTTTGAGCTCATGCGCCGCAATTTTAAGGCGGGAGAAACAGAGTGAGCATGACGCGACCAGGTCCAGGTTTAACCTGGCGGCTGATTGAAGCTCCTGTGCTGGAAGCGTGATGCCGAGCAGTTTATCTACGCTATGGGCGGAAGAAGCTCCGCAGCAAACCCAGTTTTCAAGCTCCACCAGCTCAATGCCCAGCGCCTGGCATACCAGCCGTGTGGTGGCGTCATATTCTTTGGCGCTGGCCTTGGCACAGCAGCCAGGATAATAGGCGTAACGGTCAGTCTCTATCATGGCTTGCTACTCTGAGTCTGTTCATTGTTTTTTCGCTTCAAGGCATCGACCCGATTGAAAATACCCTGTATGTCCGAGCCTTGACCCCTGTGAGGCAGACAGGCGAGTTTGCCCCTGCGCAGCATACCCGGGATGATCGAGACCATGTTCAGGAGATGCCCGCTCAGTACGTTGTAAGCTACGCCCAGCCCAAGCTCGTATGCCCTGCCTGAAAACTGGAAAGACATGATGAAGAGCTCGTGGAACAGCCTGAACTTCTTTTGTGAGGGTGACGGTTTATTGCCGGCCGTTGCCAGCCGCAAAGCTTCCATAACGCCGGCGATATCGATCTCCCTGGGACAGCGCGCCGAACAAGTCAGGCAGCTTAGACATATCCACATGGAGGAGCTGTTTTCAAGCTCATTTTCCATTCCGAGCTGCAATGCTCTGATGACACGGCGCGGCGTGAGGTCCATCGTATACGCAACCGGACAGCCGGCAGTACATTTTCCGCATTGATAGCACTGAGATATGCTCTGCCCAATGTGCGCTTCGACAAAGCTGCGGAATTTCGTATCCGGCTGGGGTTTAATAACACTTACTGCCGATATCATTCAACCGTTACCTCGCATTTAAGCCAGGGCGGTTGTAAGGCCGCCCCGGCTATATGCCAGTTTTGTTTTCCGTTAAGGAATTCACAATTTTTTGATGAGTGCTCCTTTGCTGTCGTACACATATATAGGCAAAGGCGACGGCCCTGGCAGGTTGTGGGTTGCGCAGGCAAGGCAGAGATCATAGGGCCGCCACGCCATTTCAATGCGGTTCAGCAGGCCTTCCGTTATCTCCTTGCCCGGCTTGAACAGCGATGCGGCAGCTTTATTAACCGACATATTCACCGCCGCTGCGTTATTCAGGGTAGCCACGATCAGATTGACCTTCCTGATTATTCCTTTTTCATCGGTGGCGTAATGGTGGATCAGCGTGCCGCGGGGCGCTTCGATTATGCCGACGCCTTCATCCGGGACGGCGGTTGGTATTTTACGTATATCCGGGCTGGTTATTTCGGGGTCCAGGCTGAGCTCTAAGAGGCGCTCGGCGGCATACAATAGCTCGATGAGCCTTGCCCAGTGTGTGGCGAGCGTATGATGGACCGGTTTGCCGCCCAGGGTAGCGTAGAATTTTTCGTAGTACTCCTGTGCCAGTGGGGTGGCCATGCCGTCTGAGGCATTAAGCCGCGCCAGGGGAGCTACACGGAATACGCCGCTCGCCGCACCGTCTACGAAACCCTTCCAGCCGACGTTTTTCAAAAACGGGAATTTCATGTAGGACCACGGCTCCACATGTTCGGCCATGTGGGCAAGGTAGTCTTTGGGCTCGAATTTTGCGAATTCTTTCCCGTTGGGGTCCACTATCCTCATAATGCCGTCATAGAAGTTCACTTTATTGTTTTTATCCACCATGCCCATGTAATAAGTCTTGTGAGTGTATGCATCGCTGACTATCATGTCCACGTACTCTTTATTTTTGAGAACGATGTCGTCAAATACCTGGAGGGAAAGTTTGGCGAACTCGACCGATTCTCTGGCTATGGCCTCCACTTCCTTTCTTTCTTCCTCGTTTAGCCCTTTGCTGATACCGCCGGGCAGGCCAAAAACAGGGTGAACCGCCCTTCCCCCCAACATCTGCACGATGTGATGGTTTTGCATGCGCGTTTTGATTACCGCTCCACCCAATTCAAGGCCGACTTTGGCGATAACGCCCAGTATGTTGCGTTCCGCCACCGGAGCTTCCGGTCCCATGACAAAATCGGGGCCGGCCAGGATATAAAAGTGGGTGGTATGGTCGGTCACGTAGAAGGCGCTGTATAGAAGCTCACGCAGCTTCTTGGCAGGCCCCGGTGGATCGACGTGGAATACAGCATCGAGCGCCTTGGTAGACGCCAGGTGATGGGCTTCGGGACAGACGCCGCAAATCCGCTGTGTGATTTGCGGCATATCTTCCGCAAGGCGTCCCTCGCAAAATTTCTCGAAGCCTTTCAGCTCAGGTACCTGGAAGTAAGTATTCGCTACCTCTCCATTGTCGTTGAGAAATATTTCTATCTTGCCGTGACCCTCCAGGCGGGTAACGGGATCTATAGTGATTCTTTTCATTTTACTTTGGCCCTCCTTAAAAGGGATACCGGCAGACTATAGCGGTAGAAGGTCCCTGCAGGATCGGATATATTATCGATAATGTTCTTTATTTCTTCCGGGTCGGTTGAGTCAATCACTGAGGCTACTGCTCCCAGCAAGTGAGCGCCCTGGTCTGTGACACCCTCCGGGGCGCCGTAACATCCGGTACACGGCATGTTGGCCTGTGGGCAGGGAGCCCCGCAGCCTCCCCTGGTGGCGACGCCGGCGCAGATCAGTCCCTGCTCAAGGAGGCATATCTCTGGCTCAGGCACCATCTGGAAGGTGCGGTAGAACGACTTCACCTTTTTGACATTCTTTTTCCTGGGGCAGTCGTCGCATACTGCTTTGACATTGTGTGAGATGACCGTGCCTTTTGGAGGCAGTTTGCCCTCTATCAGGGCTTCCAGGGCAAGCCAGGTTGTCCGCTCCTCAGGCGGGCAGCCGGGGATAAAATAGTCGACATCTACTGTCTGGGCAAGGCTTCTCACTGTTTCAAAGAATTCCGGCAAAGTCAGCACACCCTGCGGCGCCTGAAAGCTCGTTTGAGGCATCGTTTTGGCGGCATTATCGGTAGATTGAGTTTCAATATACGCCCGGTTAAAGATCATATCCCTGTTATAGAAGTTCGCCAGCCCCGGAATGCCGCCGTTGCAGGCACACGCTCCATAGGAGATCAGAACGTTGGATTTTTCGCGCAGCATCTTTGCCATATGCTCCTGTTCTGAGGTCCTGATAGAGCCGTTGAAAAGACAGACATCTATACTTTTTGACGGCATGGCCTCAACATCCTTGTATTTCACATCAATAGCTACAGGCCAAAACACGATATCGGCTACGGCAGCAAGCTGGAGCAGTTTCGTTCCAATCTGTAGTTGCCCTATTTCGCACCCGCCGCAACTGGCTGCCCAGTACAAAGCTAGCTTAAGTTTTGGCATGTTCCAGTTCCTCCGCATTATTCGAGTTAAAAGGTCCTAAAGCTCTTACTTTTTCGGTCATGGCATTCACAACTGAAGCGAATTTTTCTCCTTCAGAGGCAGAAACCCAGTCGAGGGCCACCCTGTCGTCTTCGATGCCTAATTGGAGCAACATCTTTTTTAACAGGGGCACGCGACGCATGGTCTTGTAATTTCCCTCGCTGTAATGGCAATCCCCGGGGTGGCATCCCAGAATGATGACCCCGTCTGCCCCGGATTGAAAAGCTTTGAGCACAAAAGCCGGCTCCACCCGTGCGCTGCACGGTACTCTAATAACTTTCACGTTGGGAGCGAATTTCAGCCGTGAAATGCCGGCGAGGTCCGCACCCCGGTAAGAGCACCAGTTACACAAAAAGCCGACGATCTTTGGTTCCCAGACCATAATAAGCCTCCTAAATCCGTACTTGCAGATAAGGCGCAAGAACCTTATCAACCGGTGAAACATTTTTATGCAAACCCAGATCCCTGAGAGGCAGGCCAAAGGCAACCCCCATCAACTGAGAGATGGCCACAATAGGCATGGCAAAATTGGCGCCTGCCCGGTTCTTAATTCGACCCTGGTTGACGTCCAGATTGGTAAAGCAAAGCGGGCAGAGCGTTGAAGCAATGCACTGGGCGCCGTGAAGCTCGGCATTGTCAAGGAGCCTTGCCACCAGTTCGCACACCATCTTTCTCTGGCTGAAAAGCTGTGCCCCACCACAGCATTGCGCTTTCAGGGGGAAAAACACAGATTCAGCTCCGAGGCTTTCTACGATCCAATCTTGCCAAACCGGAAACTCAGGGTGATCAGGTCCGTAGGGGCGGGATTGGTGGCAACCATAATAGGCGCCGACCTTGAGTCCGGTGAGTTGGTTCTTGACTTTGGAACGTATCAATTCAAGGCCGACGTCATTAATTAAGACATCGATCAGAGTTCGAACTTTGACGGTCCCTTTATATTCCAGGCCGGCGACAGCTAATATTTCTTTGACCTTGGCTCTGACTTTTCGGTCTTCCGAGAGAATTACATGCGCCCCAAGAAGATTCCTGTAGCAGCAACTGCACGGCGCTACCAGGTCCAGGTCGCTCTTTTCGGCCAGCGCCAGGTTCCTTGCGGCCAATGATACGGCGGCAAGCTCGTTAATGGATTCCCCGGGACAGCCGCAGCAAGTCCAATCTTTCATAGTTTCGAATTCGATGCCCAGGACACTTGAAATGGCATCGATAGACATCTGGATAGGAATGCCGGTAGTCTCCATAGCGCACCCGGGATAATATAAATACTTCATCGTTTCCCTCCGGTTCCCTGTATGGACCGAACTTTATTGAGGATGGCTTTTATCTCCCTCGATTTTGTGGGTTTCGGCGGCACAACAGGCATAAGACCTCTGGATATCAGCGCCAGAGCCACCGGCATGACTTTGAATCCGTTGAAAATGTTCGAACCGAGGTAGAATCTAACCGCCATGCCGAATTCCCATATGCGGCCGCGTTTCATTGACTCGCGCAGCGCCCGGAAGAGGGCCATGGTAGGTGTCTTCGGTTTGTAGCCTTCCCTTTCTGCAATGGCCATTACGGCGTGCATTAGCGCCGAAGGCTTTATGTCACGGGGGCAACGGACCGTGCAGAGGTAACAGGTTACACAATTGAAGGCTGAGGCGCTTGACAGCACTTGTTCCTTCATGCCTGCACGGATCATGGCAATCACCTTGCGTGGTGGATATTCCCACCATTCCACTGTGGTGCATGAACCGCTGCACACTCCACATTGGATGCATTCATTTATCTTTTCGCCACCGGGTTCGTTGGAAACTGCGTCAACAAAAGCCTTGGCTTCTTTAATAACATACATATAGCACTCCTCTTTTTCCTGAATAGAAGGTCGGCCTTATACCAGCAGTCCTTCGATCTCAGCCATAATTGCTTCATTCGTATAGTACTTGTGTTTAATGGCACTGCTGGGACAGGCGGCTACACACGCCCCGCAGCCCTTGCACAAAGCCTCGTTGATACGGGATACTTTCTCCTCCTCAATAAATGTAATCGCGTTATAGGGACAGAGCAGATTGCAGATGCGGCAACCCGAGCAATGCGCTTCATCAATTACAGCGGTGGTGGCTTCAGTCTCCACCTTACCCCTGCTGATCAGCTCCAGGACCGATGCTGCCGCCGCCGAAGCCTGCGCCACAGTATCAGGTATGTCTTTAGGAGATTGACAGCATCCTGCTATGAAGACACCGTCAGTCATAGTGGCTACCGGGTCGAGTTTGGCATGCCTCTCGATAAAAAAGCCCCCGGCGCCGCAGCTGATATTGAATAGCCTGGCTACATCCTGAGCATCCTTTTGCGGTTCCAGAGCGCAGCTCAAAATAACCATATCCACAGGCAAGCGTTCCTGATTGCCGACCAGGGTGTTCTCGAATTTGACGATCAACTTGCCCTCTTCCTCCGGTGTAAGAGCTGCGTCCGTCACTTCACCCGGCCGACCACGATAGAAGATCGTGCCTTCCTTGAGGATACGGTTATAAAACTCCTCGAAGCCCTTACCTGCGCTTCTAATATCGATATAGAATTCATAGACCTCGGCGCCGGGTACATGCTCCTTCACCATGTGGGCAAATTTCATGGAAACCATACAGCAAACACGTGAGCAGTACTCGTGATAGCTGATATCCCGGCTGCCAACGCAATGGATGATGGCTAACCGTTCAGGTTCCTTCCCATTTTTGAGCAGCACCCTGCCGCCGGTTGGTCCGATGGCATTGATCATCCTCTCAAACTCCATGCTTGTAACAACATTATCCAGCCTTCCATATCCGTAGTTTGTAATTACCGATGGATCGAACTGGCTGAAACCTGTAGCTAGAATGATGTTGCCGACATCCACTTCGACAATCTCTTCTTTCATATCATGCACCACAGCATTTCGCTCGCAGGCTTTGACGCATTCCATGCATTCAGAGCAAACGGCGCAATTCAGACAACGGGCTGCTTCCTCGACGGCCATTTTTTCATCGTACCCAATTTCAATTTCTTCGAAATTACGGGCTATCTGGGTGTGGGAGCGTGCCGGTATGGGCACCCTCTCGGTGCTTTTTACGCCTTTATGAGGAATGTTCTTAACCCGCTCCCTTTGTACCGGCCGGCCTGCCCCGATATCGAGGCCTCGAAGATAACGGTCTATAGAAATTGCCGCCTCTTTGCCTGAGGCTATAGCAGTGATGATATCTCCCGGCCCTGTGACGACATCGCCGCCGGCAAATACACCTTTTTCGCTTGTTTCGAATGTTACCGGATCGATTGAAACCAGCATTTGATCTGAAAGTGAGAAGTCATGCGGCACAAGTTGGGTGTCGATTTTCTGCCCGATTGCTACGATAACATTGTCCACTTCCATCTTGAATTGGGAGCCTTTAATCGGTTCAGGGCGTCTGCGGCCCGTCGCATCAGGCTCACCCAGTTCCATTTTTATGCACTCCATGCCAACCAGGCGCCCGTTCTCGGATATTAATTTCACCGGCGCCGCCAAGAAATGGATTTTTACTCCCTCCTGCTCCATTTCTTCTACCTCGCTGGGAATAGCTGGCATTTCTTTGCGGGAACGGCGGTATATTACATTTACCTCCCTGGCACCCAGCCTCACTGCTACCCTGGCTGCATCCACAGCGGCATTGCCGCCGCCTATAACCGCCACTCTGCGACCGAGGTCGATTGTTACGCCGGCATTAACCTGCTTCAGGAAATCCAGTGCAGGCAAGACACCCGGGGCATCTTCTCCCGGTATATTCATCTGCTGGCTTTTCCAGGCACCCATGCCCAGGAAAATGGCCTGGTATCCATCTGTATAAAGTTTTTTCAATTTGGTGACAGGTGAATTTCTTTTAATTTCAACACCGAGATCTTGAAGGTGATTTATTTCATGGTCAAGTATGTCTTTGGGCAGCCTGAACTCGGGTATGCCGTACCTCAGCATGCCGCCGGCCTTAGGAGCTGCTTCAAATACGGTCACGCCGTATCCGGCCCTGACAAGGTCATAAGCACAGGCCAGCCCTGCCGGTCCAGATCCAACTATTGCAACTTTTTCCTTCTTTGTTTGCGCAATAGGGGTCACAGTAGTGTGGCCTTCCTTAAGCTCAAAGTCAGCAATAAACCGTTTCAAGGCCCTGATGGCGATGGGCTGGTCAATCTTGCCACGCTCACATTCGGTTTCGCAGGGATGCGTGCAAACCCGCCCGCACACTCCGGCAAAGGGCATGGTACGGCGTAGGACTTCCAGGGCTTCGGCGAATTTGCCCTGTGAAATCATAGCTACGTAGCCGTGGGCATTCACGCCCGCCGGGCATGTCGCCGAGCACGGTGATTTACCGAGTTTATCAATGACAAAGGCTCCCGGCACTGCCTGGGGGAAGGGCCGATAGATCGCTTTCCTCATATTTAGTCCCATATTGAACTCAGACGGTACTTCCACTGGGCAGACTTTCTCGCAGTCTCCGCAGCCATTGCACTGCGCCAGGTCTATGTACCTGGATTTCTTTCTGATCGTGACCTTAAAATTGCCTACATAGCCGGATATTCCCATGACTTCACTGTAGGTCATCAGTTCAATAAATGAATTAGAACCCGCCAGGGTCATCTTGGGTGTAAGGATACAGGCGGAGCAGTCAAGGGTTGGGAAAGTTTTGTCCAATTGAATCATGTGCCCACCGATGCTTGGCTCCCTTTCTACCAGATATACCTTGTGTTCTGCGCCTGCTATCTTCAGGGCGGCCTGGATTCCGGCTATACCACCGCCTACAATAAGTGTATTGGGATTTACCGGTACCTCCCTGGTCTCAAGAGGCTCTTGATAGTAGACCCTTCTTATTGCCGCACTTACCAGGGCCTTGGCTTTTTCAGTAGCATCCTCCGCATCCTCAGTAACCCATGAGGCCTGTTCGCGAATATTAGCCATCTGAAAAAGGTACGGGTTAAGTCCGGCGTCCTGAACAGCTTTGCGAAAGGTGGGTTCATGCATCTGTGGAGAACATGATGCCACCACGACGCGGTTTACCCCCGCGTTCTTAATGTCGTCCTTGATCAGGGATTGGCCTGGGTCGGAACACATGAACTTATATTCGCGTGCTATTGTTACCGCTTTTTGGCTTTTGGCATATTCCACCACACGGCCGACGTCAACCGTGCCTGCAATGTTGGATCCGCAGTCACAAATATATACACCGATTTTTTGATCCATCGTACCTCCAGATAAAATGTGATCTATTCCCCACCCGGGGGTAAATTTAAAAATTACACTTGTTGATGCTGCCGGCCATTTTTCTCAGGTTTTGTTGTCCTTAATAAGCGTCCGGATACTAACCTGTTCAGTGGATGTCTTGGGCAAATGATCCATAAACTCAATATGCCTCGGCACTTTGTAGGCGGTTAACTTCTCCCGGCAATAAACTCGCAGCTCTGCGGCCGTGCATTGCCTGTCCTTACGAAGCACCACCCATGCTTTGACTGCTTCAACCTGAACGGGATCAGGTATGCTTCCAATGGCTACTTCGGCAACTGCCGGATGGGTGCTTATTACGGATGCCACTTCCCGTGGCCATACCTGGAAACCGCTGACTTTGATGACATCTTTCTTGCGGGAAGTGATGAACAGGTAACCATCATCGTCCATGTAGCCTATGTCGCCCGTATAGAGCCATTCATCGTGCAGCATTTCGGCAGTCTCCTCCAGGCTATTCCAGAACCCCTGCATAACCTGGGGGCACCTGACAACAACCTCTCCTATTTCCCCAGTGGGGAGTTCCTGTTGGCCGGTGTCGGCATCAACAATTTTTATATTGACGTCAGGTAGAGGCAGTCCTACGGACCTCTCTTTCCAGAGACCATGGATAGGGTTAATAGTAATAGCCGCAGTCGTCTCGGTCAGCCCGTAACCTTCCACAAACTTGCCGCTGGTAAGTGATTCGAATTGTCTCTTGGTTTCGGGCATCAAAGGGCCCGCTCCCGACACGCAGACCTTAATGCATTTGAAGTAGTCCTTTTTAGCCTTAGCTGCGCTGTGATTAAGCAATGCCACAATTAGAGTGGGTACAGTAGGGAAGATCGCGGGTTTGACCTTTTTTATGGTATGTATCACATCGTTGTGGTCTCGCGGGTCCGGTACCAGCGCCATGGGGTTATGCCCGGCAATCGCCATGGCCATGACGGCTGCATTTCCATAAACGTGGAACAGAGGCAAGGTGACAAGGACGATATCATTCCACTCATCCAGGGTGGACCCATACCAGGCCTTTAGTTGCAGGGCTTCTGCAGTCATTGCCTTATGCTTGATCATGATGCCGCGGGGTGTGCCGGTCACGCCACCGCTCTGAAGCAGCAGGGCGATATCTTCGGGGCCGACTTTTATAGCGGGCAGCGAAGAACCGAGGTTATGCTGTATCAGATCCTGCATCCAAACATCGCCTTTTTGCAGGGTTACTTTATGGCCGCCTTTCTTTTCCTTCTGCAGCGTGAAAGCTAAATTCACCATCGGGGGAGTGTATTCTTTGATGTTCGTGGCTATGATCAGGCGTAATCTCGTGTGATGCGACTGAAACGATTTTATGCCGTTGTAAACGGTGGTCAGCACTATTGCCACCTGTGCGCTGCACTGGACCAAGCCGTGCTTAATTTCGTCTTCCGTATATAAGGGATTCAGAGGCACAGGGATAGCACCGGCTTTCCATATGGCTAACTGGCTTATGATGAACTGCGGGCAGTTAGGTAAAATTAAGGCCACCGGGTCGCCTTTTTTCACTCCGCTGGCAATCAGGCCGGCAGCCAGTGCGTCGGACTGCTTGTCGATCTCGCTGTAAGTCATGCATCTGCCTTTGAAATAAAGAAATGTGCTATTAGGCCGCTGCTTGACTGTCTGTGCGAATATATCTAAAAGCGTGTTGGACGGATAAGGGGATAGAGTGTGCGGCACCTCCTCGTCGTAACTCTTTAACCAGATAGGCTCGTGCATCGGAATTCCTCCTCCATATATCTCCCTGGTACCGTTGGCTGATTTCCTGCTTGCAAAATTAACTGCCGTGCGGGTCATTGTATAACTCATCTCGCTACCTCCTTTTACTAATGAATTTAACATATGCTTCTCAGAATCCCGTTTGCGGTAACCGAAGTAAAAACAATATGTCTCTTATATGGTAAATCGGGAAGCATAAGGAAGGCATAAGGATAAGGGTGCAAGTTATAAATAATTTATAAAGATTTTAGTCTTTAGCGGGAAAGGCAGCTGTAGATCGTAGCCCGAGACCGGGTGGTGGAAATGCCAGGAGTAAGGCTATTCCGGCTTAATAAATCGGTAGCCTATGCGTGATTCGGTGACAATGAGTTTAGGATTTGAGGGATCGTCCTCTATTTTATGTCTGAGTTGCCCAATAAAGACCCGCACGTATTCCCTTTCTTCTCTGTATTCCGGACCCCATACGTTGCGTAAAAGGTCTGCATGCGTGAGGATTTTCCCGCAGTTGCAGACGAAATATGCCAGCAGCTCGTATTCGGTCCTGGTAAGTTTAACGATCTGCCCCCGCTTTTTGACCAGACGCTTCGAGAGGTCTATTTCTAAATCACCTATAACCAGCACCGGTATAGTGACCGTAGGGCCGGAGGAACGCCTGAGCGCAACCCTGATTCTGGCCAGCAGCTCATCTATGCCGAATGGCTTTGTAATATAGTCATCGGCGCCTTCATCCAGAGCTCTCACCTTATCCTTCTCATCCTCTCTTACACTCAGCATGATGATAGGCATATCCGCCCACTCTCTTATCCTGCGGCATGCTTCAATTCCATCCATACGGGGCATATTCACGTCAAGGATGATTAAATTTGGGATAAC
>JBEKVW010000046.1:0-17751 GCA_049513695.1 Dehalococcoidia bacterium
TCAGCAGTGATGGAGAACTCAGCCTTGGGCAGCGTACCTTCCACCAGCGAAACGCTTTCCACCTTACCGTCCTTGAGCTTGTAGTATAGCGCCCTGGTCTTTTTGTCCGGGCAGTTGGTATAGATGGTCAGCATGGAGGAGGTGATGTGTTTCATCTTCTCGGGCGTGAGATCCTTCTGTAGCCGCTTCTCCACTTCCTCCGTCCATTCCTTGCTCAGATACTTGAACTTCTTGGCAGGCATCTGTGACCTCCTGTAATTTCTATTTATTTTAAACGGCTCAGCGTCGTGTGGCCGGAGCCGTTTATATCAACAGGATTTTACTTGCGGAAACCCGCCAGCCTCTGGTCGGTATCCGTAATGTCGAACTCGCTGTCGAATTCCAACTTGAGGCTCTTGTCCAGCGTCATGCTCTCGTTGGCATTGTATAGCTCTTTATAGGCCGCAATGGACTGCGGGCTGTTGGCCATGATCTTCTTTGCTAGGGTCTGCAGCGCTTCCTCCAGTTTCTCCAGCGGCACAGCCATGTTTACCAGTCCGATGCGTTCGGCCTCTTTGCCGCTCACTGCATCGGCCGTATAGGAAAGCTCCCTGGCTTTAAGGAAGCCAACCCTGCGGGGCAAGCGTGCGCTCATGCCCCAGGTCGGCCTCAGGCCCCACTTGGCATGGGTATCGCCTATTTTGGCCTCCTCGGCGGCTATGACCAGGTCGCAGCCCATCATGATCTCCATGGCGCCTGTGAAGCAAAAGCCGTTGACCACTGCGATGACCACCTTGGGCACTGCACGTATGGCGTCTATCAGTTCCCTGGCGGGGATATCCAGGATATTGCCAACCTTGCCCCTCACCAGTTTGCGGTCACCCAGCGACTTAAGGTCGACCCCCGCACAGAAGGCCTTGCCTGCGCCGGTAAGCACTATGACCTTGACTTCATTATCCTTGCCGGCCTCCAGCACGGCGGCTTTAAGTTCCTTAAGCATGCCGGGGGTGATGGCGTTCATGGCGTCGGGACGGTTGATGGTGATCCTTCCTATGCCTGAATCCTTAGAGTAGATGAGGGTCTCGTACGGCATCGTTCGCTCCTCCATTAATTATTGGGCGGGAAAAAAACTGAGCACCGGTTGACGGCCGGTTCAATAACAGTAATATAGCACAATCCCTGTCTTTTGACACCGCGCTAAAGGCCATAAGATAATAACCTGAAATTCGGCTTATCCTGCATTCGAACCAATAGAAAAGGCAAAATAGATAGCGGAGGCATGCGATGATAAACAACGGCATACCCGACCTCAAGTATTTATTTGAGCCCCGTTCCGTTGCCATTGTGGGCGCCTCAAAGGACGAGTGGAAATCGGGGGGCATGTTTATCAACAGCATGCTCAAGGACAGCTACGACGGAACGATATACCCCATCAATCCCAAAGAAAGCGAGATTATGGGGTTGAAATGCTACCCGGCCCTGGCCGACATTCCCGGCGAGATCGACCTGGCGATACTGGCCATACCCTCCACCGCCATCATCCCTGCCATGCAGGAATGCGCACGCAAGCGCGTCAAATTCGCCGTGGTGCACGCCGTCGGCTTCAGCGAGATGGGAGCAGTGGGCCGGGATTATGAAAAGAAGATGGTAGACATCGCACATGAAGGTGGTGTCAGGATCATCGGTCCCAACTGCATGGGCATTTTTACATCGCGGGGCCGCGTTAATACAGTGGTCCCCTATGCCAGGCTGCCCCTGGAACCGGGGGGTGTGGCGTTTGTGGGACAGAGCGGCTGGGCCAGCGAGACCATGCTGAGGCTGGGCAGCTCGCGCGGGTTGCGCTTCAGCGGCATCATCAGTATCGGCAATCAGAGCGACCTGAGGGTGGAGGACCTGATCGGCTACTGGGGAGGAGATCCCCACACCAAGGTTATCGCCGCCTATGTGGAAGGGTTGAAAAACGCGCGGCGCTTTATGGAGATAGCACGGGATATATGCCCCCATAAGCCGGTTATTATCTGGAAGGGAGGCAGCTCCCAGATGGGAGCCAGGTCCGCCGCTTCGCATACCGGATCGCTGGCCGGTGATTACGAGGTTTTTCAGGCCATGTGCAGGCAGGTCGGCATCATAGCGGCTAAGAGCATGGAGGATGCCATCGACCTGGCCGCTGCCTTCAATTGTCCTGTCTTACCTTCCGGCAGGCGGGTGGGGCTGTTGATCGAAGCCGGTGGTGGGGCGGTGGCCTCTTCCGACGCTGCAGCAAGGGAGGGGTTGACCATACCAGAGCTCGCGCAGCAGACGCAGGACAGGCTGGCCGCTTATTTGAAGGATAAGGTGCCGCCTTCTACCAGCCGTAAGAACCCGGTGGACCTGGTATGGGTGCCGATTGGGGATACCTACGGCGTTTATGCCGACTGCCTGGAGATGATCTTATCCGATGTAGACGCCTGCGTCATGGTTGCCTACGGCTTTTTACAGATAGACCAGTTCAGGTCAAGGATCGTGGAGATGCGTGACCGCCTGAAAAAGCCGGTGCTCTATGTTCCAGGCAACCCCAGCGACCAGGTGCTGGGCACGGAGATGGCCGTCAAGGACGGCATTCCGGTCTACATCATGCCTGAGCATGCCATACACTGCCTGGGTGCCATGGTCAGGAGGGCAGAGTACCTGGAAAAGATGAGAGCGTTAAAGGAGGCTAACTGACAACTCGAATTACGGTCATTTCTGTCTACTGCGAGAAGGTAAAACTTACCACGGGTCAACAAATGTGCGGCCGGATTCACGGTAAAGTTCAGACGGCACGGAGTTTAACCCACGCATTATCCACCGGCGTGTTTCAGCCGGATCGATCACGGAATCTATTTCCATATACGAAGCCATATTAGTCGCCTTGCCCATGGCATAGGCCATTTCAACGTAGAACTTGTAAGTTTTATCTCGCTCCACAGGGTCCTTGATTGCTTCAAGCTCCCTTCTGAAGCCATGCTTAACCGCCCCTTCCAACCCCATGCCGCCGAACTCTCCGGTCGGCCATGAGGTAGTAAAGAACGGTTGGTGGAAACCGCCGGCAGCCATGGCCATAGCTCCTAGTCCATAGCCTTTGCGCAGGATGATAGTGAAGTAAGGCACCGTGACCTTTGCACCCACCACGAACATGCGGCATACATGGCGCACCTGTGCACGCATTTCTATATCAGGCCCGACCATAAAACCGGGTGTATCACACAGCGATATTACGGGTAAACGGTGGATGTCACATAACTGTAAGAAGCGGGCTGCTTTATCAGCGTCATCAGCTTCTATGGCGCCGCCTACATGTGTGCAATCATTGGCCATCAGCCCAAAGGGCCTGCCCTCGATGCGTATGAGAGCGGTGATGATGCCCGGACCAAAATAGCGGCGTAGCTCCAGTACCGAGCCCTTATCAGCCAGGGTTTCAATAATTTTCCTGACATCATATACACGCAACCGGTTCTCCGGGATGAGCCAGCGCAACCACCGCTGGTCTTGGGCCTCCCACTGTGCCAGGCTTCCCTGGAAATAAGACAGGTACTTTTTAGCTATGTCTACAGCTTCCGCTTCGTTGGCTACATCGATATCAACAACGCCGTTATGTGTTTGTATATCAATAGGCCCGATATCCTCAGGCTTTACAACCCCAAGGCCGCCGCCTTCTATCATGGCCGGCCCACCCATGCCTATATTGGAGCTCCTGGTAGCAATAATGACGTCGCAGCAGCCGACCAGAGCGGCATTGCCCGCAAAACATGGCCCCTCAACGATGCCAATCAGGGGGGCTTTTCCGCTAAGTGCCCCGAACCGGCTGAAGGTCGTTAAGTCAAGCCCTGCCACCCACGGTGCATCGACATCACCCGGCCTGCCGCCACCTCCTTCGGCAAAAAGGACGGTTGGCAAACGCCATTCATTGGCAATATGCAGCATACGGTCCAGCTTACGGTGATTCATCAATCCCTGTGTACCTGCCAGGACGGTATAATCGTAAGCCAGCACCATGCAGCGGGCTTTTTCAGCATCGAATAATGAAGCGTTGACCGTGCCTATGCCTGTTATAAGGCCGTCGGCCGGAGTGTTCTTGATGAGGTCCTCGACCGACCGCCGGCCACGCTGTGCGGCGATGATCAATGCCCCGTATTCGATAAAGCTGCCGGGATCAAGCAGATCATTTACGTTTTCCCGCGCCGTGCGCCTGTTTTTAGCGCGACGCCTGGCCACAGCTTCAGGGCGGTTTTCATCGAGGGTGAAGGCATGACGTTTGATAACCGCATCAAGGTCTTTGCGGATGGCATCGAGATCAATTTTTTCTTCGGCCATCCTGGAGCTCTCGGCAATCTTAGCCTCTTCCAGAAAGATTAGAGGCGCTCCTCTAGCTACGACGTCATTCAAATTCACGCAGACAGACCGTACGTATCCGCTACGGTCGGTTGTGATAACAGTTTCCATTTTCATGGATTCGATCACCAGCAACTTTTGCCCGGCAACCACCGCATCGCCCTCAATTACCTCAATATCCACCACGCAGCCCTGCATGGCAGCTCTGACCGCAACTGTACCGGGAGGGGCCAAGGGTTCCTCCGTTGTTTCGTCTTTGCTTTTGTCTGCAGCGGATGCTGAGTGGGAGCCCGGCAGTTGATAGGCGGCCTCTACCAGTGCAGCCGCGTTCTCTTCGATGAAGCGCGTGTTGAAATCTTTACTGTTAATCTCGGGCCGGTTTAATACGGCCCTAAGGAAGAGGATGTTGGTGGCAACGCCCTCTATGCGGAATTCATCCAGCGCCCGCCCGGCTTTTGCAGTCGCATCCTCGTACCTGGTAGTAGGAGATATCACTATCAGCTTTGCCAGTAGTGAATCGAAAGCCGGATTGATGTTGTAGCCGCTGTAACCATAGCCGTCAACACGGATACCCGGCCCGCTCGGGACCTCGTAAACGCTTATTGTTCCGCTTACAGGCGTGATATCCCCCCTTTCGTTCATCGTTTCCATATTTATGCGCAACTGCATTGCATAGAATCGGGGAGTTGGGACGTTATCCGTCAGTCCGAGTTCGTCCAGTGTCTTCCCGCCTGCTATCTCGATCTGCGCTCTGACCAGGTCGATGCCGGTCACCTCCTCCGTCACGGTATGCTCGACCTGCAAGCGCGGGTTGGTCTCCATGAAATAAAAAGCCGCATCTTCGCTCCTCGCACCTTCCACCAGGAACTCAAAGGTACCGAGGCTCAGGAAACGCGCTTCTCCAGCTATGCGCAGGGCAGCTTCGGTGATTTTGTTCCTGAGTTTGGGTGAAAGCGTTGGGCAGGGGGCTATTTCGATGAGCTTCTGATTGCGGCGCTGCAGCGTACAGTCGCGCTCGCCCAGGTGTATCACTTTGCCGCCGTCGCCTATAACCTGCACTTCGACATGACGGACATTGTTAATCAGCTTTTCGGCATACAGGTCTCCACTGCCGAAGGAAGCCTTAGACTCGGACTGGCAGCGTTTATAGGCTTCCTCAAGGTCCTTCAGCCTGTAAACCGCCCGCATGCCGCGCCCGCCGCCGCCCATCACAGCCTTGATCATGACGGCCGCGTCCGGCCCCAGCGATTTGAAGAAAGACGTTACCTGCTCCAGGCTGGCAGGGCCGGCCGTGCCGGGTATCAAAGGCACCTTGCATTTTTTAGCCAGCTCACGTGCCCGGCTTTTATCGCCGAACAGCTCAAGCGTGTCCGGTCGGGGACCGATAAAGATAAGGCCGCTTTCCTGGCAACGGCGTGCGAAAGCGGCACTCTCGCTTAAAAAGCCGTAACCCGGGTGAATGACATCGCAGCCGGTATCTTGAGCCGCCTTGATGACCTGTTCTATGCCCAAATAAGCGGAGGCCCCTTTCCCTTTGAGAGCATATGCCTGCCAGGTGGAACCCAGGTGAAGCGATTGGGCATCATCCTCCGAGTATATGGTTACTACAGGGATGTTTAGATCGGCCGCAGCGCGGGCGATGCGGATGGCGATCTCGCCGCGGTTGGCAATCAGGATTTTGGACAGTTTAATATTCATCATTCTTTACACTGAGTATTGACTTATGGCCGGATTCATGATATTTTCATCTTACGGGTATGCAAATTATACTTATTAGTATAATTATTCAACAATAGTCTACATTTATTTATGAAGAAAATCAAGGCCGCTGGAAGGTCCCCCGGCAGGGCAAAGAAAATACCTCTCCGCAGGATGAGTAAAAACCCGGAGAAGGCGGAGAAGCTTCGTGAGAAAGTATACGAGGCGGTTGCCAGGGTGTTGATGAAGCACAGGTCCGGCACGTTTACATTGGATGAGGTTGCAGCTGAGATCGGAGTGACCAAAGGCGTAATTTATTATTACTTCCATTCCCGGGGCGAGATGCTTTATCAGTTGAACAAATATATTTTCAACATGATGCATGAAGATGGAGATCCAATTTGGGATGATAACAATTTAACCCCCCGGCAAAAATTGGAGGCCGTAGTCGGGTCATATATGCGTGTGAATGTAAAACACTGGCAGATCGCCCGGGTCCTATGGTCGGACATGGGATTGCGTGAGGGATCTCAGCATCAGGCCGGTGTGATAAACAGGGAACGAAGGGAATTCAGAAGAAAAATCGCCGGAGTGGTACAAGATATCATCACTGCAGAGGGATGGGACCCCATCGATGAGCACATTGCTGCCTGGTTTATCTATGGGATCCTGGTTTTTTCGTCGGTCTGGTTCCGCACCGGAAGGGAAATGACTGAAGAACAGGTATGTGACTTTGTCATCAAACTTATATTCGACGGCTTGTTTACGAAAAATTCACCCTGATAGTCTGGCAAACTCCGAATTCAAAAGCCATCCTGATGTTATCTGGACCAACCCCTTAAACGGAGGAAGACGTTGAAGAGGGGCCTTAGCCCCTTTGATTGTAATCATGTCATAGCGAGGAGCACAGCGACATGGCTATCCCACGGCCTGAGACAGACCATATCTTCGATCAAAGGATTGCCACGCCCCGATAGCATCGGGTCTCGCAATGACATTTTAATGGGCGGGTGTTGAAGAGGGGACCTATTCCGTCATCGTATCCAGCGACGCGGGAGATGTGTCCTGGCAGTAAGGTAGTCCGGTCAAGGGGCGTTGAAGAGGGGCTTTAGCCCCTCTTATAGATAGAATCCCCTCTCCCATCGGGAGAGGGGCAGGGGTGAGGGGATAAACAGTCATCCCGGTGAATAAACTCGCGTTTTGCGAGGACATCAAATATAATACCCATAATGAAAACTAACCCACCGGGGAAAAAACGCCGCCGCACGAGCACCAGCGTCTTCGGCACGCGTGGACGTATCAGCCACGACTCATCCAAGTTCTATAAAGGCAAGCTGTATGACGGCCTCACTGAAGATAAAAAGTCCATCTATATTGAAAATAAAATACACGGCAAAAACATAAACAGGATCTTCTGCAAAAGCAGCGAGCATATGTCAGAGCTGCCCGATTGCTCGGTCCACCTCATGGTCACATCGCCACCCTATAACTGCGGTAAGCAGTACGATGATGACCTCTCGCTCGACCAGTACCTCGTTCTGCTGAATGGAGTATTCACAGAGGTGTACCGGGTCCTGGTGCCCGGGGGAAGGGCCTGCATTAACGTGGCCAACCTGGGACGGAAGCCTTATATCCCCTTGACTTCATATATAAATAAGACTATGCAGGAATGCGGCTTCCTTATGCGCGGGGAGATACTCTGGGACAAAGGCAGCAGCGCAGGCTCGTCCACTGCCTGGGGTACCTATATGAAAGCCGGCAACCCTGTTCTGCGCGACGTGCATGAGTACATCCTGGTTTTCTGCAAGCAGTCCTTCACCCGTCCCAATCCGCAAAAAAGGAAGAGCACTATTTCCAGGGAGGAGTTTTTAGAGTTTACGAAGAGCGTCTGGAAGTTCCCGTCCGAACGTGCGGGGAAAATAGGCCACCCGGCCCCCTTTCCCTTGGAGCTGCCCCGCCGTTTAATCCAGCTCTACACTTTCGAAGGTGAATTGGTCCTCGATCCCTTCGCAGGCAGTGGCTCTACCTGCCTGGCCGCCCTGCAAGCTAAAAGGAAATATATCGGGTACGATATAGACAGAACCTACTGCGAGTTGGCAACTAGAAGGTTGATGAACATGCTCAAGGCTAGTACTGCCTGAGCAGGGCATCAAGTTGCTGTGTGCAGCCATCGATGGGGGGATATTTCCTGATCTTGATATGCCCGTCGGCCGTCAGGAAATAGAGGGCAGGTTCCTGGTCCGGTTTATACTGATTCAACGCTTTTCCCTGTGAATCGAGCACTACCGGGCATTTTACCTGATACAGGTTTACCCAGCGCTGGACATCATCGAATTGCTCCCCGCTGAGGACGAATACCATCTCAAGCTGGTCTCTGGGCCAATTGGCGTAAATGGGAAGCAGGCACTGCATGGTCTGAAGGCAGGCGGAGCAGGTGGTCGACAGGAACGCCAATATTACCTTCTTGCCCTTAAGCGAGCTTAAAGTTAGCTCTTTTTGGTCGGCGGTGGGGAGGCTGAAATCGGGGGCCAGGCAGCCTACGCTGGAGCAGGGAGAGGCCGGGATTGCCGGGTTCGATGGAGCTGCCGCCGGACCGGCGGGGGGCAACTGGCCGCTTGCAATGCTGTCCAGCAGAGCTTGAGCTTCACTGGATGCTGTAGCAAAGGTAGAGCAGGTGTCCTTCAAGTTGGTGTACTGGCTATTGATGATGCCTATCACGTCGCCGTCGCTGTTGGTCATCGGGCCGCCGCTGCTGCCCGGGTTGATTTTGGCACCGCTCTGAAGAAAATTGATGGAATCTATCCTGGGAAAAGCGCAGATTGTGCCAGTGCTCAACATGATCTGGTTGTCCTTGTTATCGGCAGGATAACCCATCACCAGCACGGGGCTGCCGACCTGGAGGGAGTCTGATTCAGCCGAACTGCCCAGGGTGGCGAAGGGGTAGCCGGCCGGATTTTGGGGAAGTCTGAGGATTGCCAGGTCCCTGGCATCGTCGGATACAACCAGGACGCCTATGTAGCTGCCGCCGTCATTAAATTTCACGAAGGCACTCTTGCTGTCGCCTAATACGTGTTTGCTGGTCAGGACATAGCCTTCCTTTGTAATTATGACGCCGGAGCCCAGCCTGTCGGTTGTGTAAATGCGCACGACGGCGGGAAAATCCTTTTGAACATTCTCATAATATTTGGGTGCCTCGCAGGAATTAAATACAAGGGCCAGCGCAATTAATATCAATATTGGTGCAAGATAAAAAGATTTTACCGTCATTTATAGCTCCGGATCAATGAGTTTGAAATGCTGTAAATATTAGCACATTTCGGTTTGCTTCCAAATAAAATCCAATATGGTAAAGATTGACCGCAATTTTTTGTAGGAGTATATTTTATCGTAATAGCAACCATTCACTTACCGGGTGCAGTAGCGTTGCTTTGGCAGAGGATACAGGTTGGAGGTGCGAAATGGCGGATGAGAGCGATCTTTCACATCGTGGCATGGATTTCATTCACCGTGAAGAAAACCTTGTATTCCAGAGATTAAATTTTTTCCTGGTTGCAATGGCTTTGCTGGTCGGCGCATTCGTGTTGATAGCCACTTATTTCAATTATCCGATCATGTTGCCGCTGTCGCTGATTATTTTCTTCACGGGCTACCTGTTATCATATATTTTTACGCTGGCCAATTATTTAAATGCCAAAGTCACCCATCGTTTGATGGTGAATTTGGCCGCCGTCGCCCCCGATAAACATTGGGATGATCTGTATGACTACACGCTGGAGCATGACGTAGAGATAAAGAAGCTGCGCTGGTCGTTTATATGGTCATTTTTATGTGATAGCGGCCGCGTTTTTTTACCTTTCGATAAAAATACCAGAGGGTTAAGGCCGTTTATGTGGTTAATTCCCTCAGGTTTTGTGCTGGCCTGGATAGCGGTATGGGCTTTTGTCATCACTAAATGGTTTTACTTCAACGGCTATATCTGGTTTTATTGGAGCGGAAGGTTTTGGTGGTTGACCTTATGCCTGTTGCTGGTATTCCCGTTCACAGTATATTACGTTGTCTTGGTACTTTTTAGCATCGGAAAGCTAATCGGATCGTTATTTACCAGGAAAACTCGTACGTAAAAGGACAGTCGGTCAATTTAGGTAACCGGTACTATCCTGTATTCGATCGCTGCTATTTTCTAATAATTCTTACCAATTGAGCCGGGGTTACTGTTTGCAAACCAGATTTCTCTGCAAGAGACGGTTGCGAATGGAAATGCCGGTCGCCGGTGACGAAATAATCGGCTTCAGCGCTTATAGCGGCAGCAAATATGACAGCATCCTCAAAGTGAAGCAGACCAGTCCAGCGTTGAACTTCTTTCAGCGGTGGGTTTTTAACAATTAATGGTGGGGTACTGGTCAGGAATAACTGCAATGCCGGAAGCGCGTCCGGTTTCTTCTCACGAATGGTGCGGATTATCTCTTCGACAATTAGCTGACAGACTATGATCGTAAGATTTGAATTGGCATGCAGGGATAATATTTTGGCTGGCGGACCGTCGGGTGAATAAATGCCCGATATGATGACGTTGCTATCGAGGAATACGCGCAGGTCAGCGCCGGCGACCATACTCTTTCTTGACCAGTTGTTTGCGTATTTGGCGGCTGGTCTTTAACAGTTCTTTCTCGGTGACTTCGGAATCCTTGAATATCCTGTGTAGCTCGTCCAGGGCATTCAATGCAACGGTTTTGTTGGCCTTCGCAATCAACCTATCTCCCTCCACGTAAACGGTCAGATGGTCCCCTTCCTCTATTCCGAGTTGTTCGCAGATATAACATGGAAGGGTAACCTGCCGCTTTTCACGGACTACGATGTCATCGGATAATTTCTTGCTCATTAGCTTTTAGCGTTGGATGTAAGATGTCATACATCCAACATCCAATATTTTACCACATTCCCAGGAAATTCAATATATCCTTCAGGCTATGTAGGACATGAAGTATCATTATTCACTTAGCTTAAATTGGGTTATAGTATGTATTGTATTTGGATTAAGTAATAATGGAACAAAATAAGGCCGGTCCCATCAGTCCCCAGGTGCTAGTTGACCTGGTGTCTGTAAGGATGCCTTTTGGAAAATACAAAGACTATGTCCTATGTGACCTGCCTGAACCTTATCTGGTCTGGTTTCACCAGAAAGGTTTCCCACCGGGAAAAATTGGCGCGCTCTTAGCCGCTCTGTATGAAATAAAACTTAACGGATTGGGATACCTTCTTAAGCCGATCAGAAGGGATGCGCAGTGAAGTAGAATAATCCGAGTTAGAATTAAGGTATGAGCGTTACAAAGCGTGAAAATATAAAATCGGGCCTGCGGGTCTCAATAGTATTGAAGGCAGATCAGCGGTCCGGAAAACTAACGGAAGGGATAGTCAAGGATATTTTGACGAACGCTTCATTTCACCCCCATGGCATCAAGGTCCGGCTGGAAAGCGGCCAGGTTGGCAGAGTTAAAGAGATAATTAATTAGGGCTTGTCTTACCTCGCGAAAACAGCCTTCTTCGAACGTAAGGCTAAAACCGATGCCATAATTTTATCTAGCGAAGTGCACCAGATATTAGGCCGCTACAGCAGCTTGTTAGTAGCAGATAATGGCGAAAGGATCGAAATAAAGGATTTGATCGGCTGGGTGGAAGAGCACCATGCTAAGTGGTAGGTGTCGAATTTCAGTCTGTACTGTACTTATTTCTGTAATATTTGCTACACCGCATAATATCTGTATTTTGGGGATATATAGATTTTTAGAACAATATTTTCTATTAAAATTATACGGCCATATCCCGGGTCTCGGGTTCGGATTATAATTAATCGATTATGAGGTGCATTTTTTGTAAAAAAGACTCGAGTACATCAAGAACAATAGAACATATTGTTCCTGAGTCCCTCGGCAATAAAGAGCACATTTTGCCAGCAGGTATTGTATGTGATAACTGCAATCAGTATTTTGGGCTGAAAATAGAAAAGCAACTACTTGATTCAGATTATTTTCGTCAAGCTAGATTCAGAAATGTAATACGAAATAAGGAGGGCAGAGTACCTACAATACAAGGGATTCTTCTTCCGGGCTGCATACCTATCGAAATGTGCAAGGATAAAGAAGGACTAAGTATATTGCCTAGTCGAGAGAATGATTTGGGCTGTTATATTGAAAGCTTACAATTAAATCGTCAAGGCGAATTAGTATTTCCAGTGGCTGTGGAGCCGAACCATCATTTGATGTCACGTTTTCTAGCCAAAGTGGCATTGGAAGTATTTGCGTTTTATATGTTGCAAGTCGAAGGTGCGATAGATGAGATAATAGATAAACGTGAACTCGATGAACTAAGACAATATGCCAGATTAGGAGCAGTGCATGCTTATTGGCCATTTAGCATTCGACCTATTTATTTAGAGGGACAGGTTTTTATAGAAGAGATGGAGAGATATGAAGTCCTTCATGAATTCGACCTATTATATACACAAGCAAATGAACTCTACTTAGTTTTAGCAATTTTCGGGATTGAATATGTTATCAACTTGGGTGGGTCTGAAATTGATGGATATAACAATTGGCTTATGAAACATGGCTTTAAAAGTCCATTATACGTGGATCACCGTAAAGAATATAAATAGGAGGGTTTTTCAGTTATAAGTTATTTATGAACTAATGAATAAAAGAGATTTCCCAAGAAACCACTGACTATGCCTAGCAAAATAATCACACCCATGGCAATCAAGATTGTACGCAAGCCAGAATGAAAAGATCTAAACTTAACAAATATGCTGAAGCTACTATGTGGATTGGCTTCTTTCCAGTGATACGCAGTTATTTGTTCAAAAGAGTAATCTTCGCCCACATACGCTTTCCATATATCCTTTTCTAGTTGTCGGCCACCAGGTGGTTTATGTGAGAAAATGTAATCGTCGCTGGCTTCTCTCATTAGAAAGAAGTGAGATTTTGTGAAAAGTACATTGCCATTTTGGCTGACTGTCTCAAGGAGTGAGCCAGGCAAATTGCGTTTTTCGTTAACTCCGAAATCTATTAGTTCAGTCTGGAAGAAAGCGCCTTCTAAAATCGAGCTTGCAGGTGGTGTGTAAACGTATCCAATCTGTTCGGCAAAGGAACATTTCAATCTAATGCGATAATAGTGTTTTCGATTCCTAAGATATTCGGGAATTCGGATTTGAATAATAGAACCGCCAAATTGGTTTTCTATAGTCATATCACTCTCTAGATCGAGCATGTAGATATCGAACAATGGGGTCGCATCAAAGTTCTTCACTTCAATAGTCTTTTCATGCGCACGAGCTGATACTTCGTAATCTTCATTAAAAATAGCGGATACAAGTTCGGTATTGTCTTTGAAAATTCGGCCTAAGTCTTGGATATTCGACTTGTCCAGTTGATTAGGAATGAATATATTTATATGAGTAGAGTCCTCCGCATTTGCCAACATGATGCCGATATCCAAGAAGTTATCTAACTTTGCGTGCTGCCGATGCTTAATACCGTTTAGCATCCATAGATTATAGTGGCACTCTAATTCTTTTGGCTTCGAATTATTTTGTTCGCGACGTGCACATGTTAGCCATATACCGAGGCAATTCATGGCCGATAATTCCTTCTCATCCCTTGATTTTACCCGTCAATGACTATCTTAAATCGAGGAGGCGTATTTTTCAATAGCTAATTCCTTTTGAGAAGGGCAACTCTTTGGACTAGAATGTAAGTACATAAATGACTGTGGGGGCACAGATAGCATCAATTCGTTTAAGAAAAGAGGAGTCTGATATTTCCGTGTTTTCCTAATACCAATGGCGTATCCCTTCGGATGATTAACAAAATATTCCATAAACCTTGTCTTGGATATACCCGCATGGTTACCTGTTTGTGCCCAAAGTTGTTCTGGTTTTTCGTATAATATTTCTCCAATTTCGAACTCACCAATTACGCGTCTAATTGGATTAGATGCGTAAACAATAGCTATCTCTACATCTCTTCGCTTGAAGATAATACGTCGATATTCATATTTTTTTGACCCGGCGAATATTCTCGACGCAAATTCAGGTTTTATCGACAACAATACTTTCATTAGCCTGGCACTCCCTTAATATATCCTTGAAATTCTTCACACTGATGGGGGTAAAGCCTCTTGGTGCATCATTCACACTGTGTATGACGTTTATTTCAATTAGCCTGTGCAGATTTATACGCTTTGGGAAGGAGTAAACATATAGAAAATTCAAAATAAATGGCTTACTTGTCTTTCGGAGTCTCCAGTGATGTGCCAATTGCTCATCAGTGAACACACTTCTTTGTCTGCATAAACGAATAAAATCTGTTTCAGTAGGTATGTTATCAATGATACCCTCAGCCAGTCCTATAGTTGTTACTACACTCCAGTGATAACCGCCGGTACGATAAAATACAATTATATCTCCCTGTTGGATGTTCCTCTCAATGGATCGTGAAATATAGACTTTACTTATCGCATTTCGGTGGGGTTCATTTTCGATAAAATCCATGGGTGATTCCGTCCGCAAAATTGAGTCAGGGAAAAGCTCTGTATGGTATTCGGGATAAATAGGCACTATAAAAATTCGTCCTGCTGTTGAAAAGAAAGGATATGTTAGCTTCGGAGTCGAACGATTAGCTATTCTTTCACAAGAACGAACGTAGACAAGCTCGTTTCCTTGTGCACTTTTCTTAAAGCCATGAAGATAAAATCCATACTCTTCCAAGAGGTTAATAAGACGTTGTTGCTCAATGCGTTTATCAAAAATTGTTACGTATACTTCATCAACTGCGAGGCGAAGGACATTATCAAAAACGATCTTGAGGAATCTTTCGCCCAGACGGAAACCATTGAGCGTCACTTTGAAACTACCGATTTTCAAGCGTTTTTTTTGTGGGAGTGGCGGAATTATATCCGAGTAATCTTCATTTTTGCCTTCGACCTTTAAATAGAGCAAAGCTATTGGTTTTCGGTTGGAGAGACAGACATAAACTGTTTCGTCTGCCTTCTTGTTAAACCATTTTTCATAGCCAGGATAGTCTTCCTTAAATGATGTAAAGAATTCATCCGAAAGACTAAGATGGCCGAATAGGGACTTTTGTACCGAAAGTACCTTATAATCAGCCAGTTCAGGGTTTTCAGTAGTAACTTTTTCTAGGAACGCGTCTATCGTGAAAACTCGGTCTGCGATGCCTAGCAATGACGCTTTACTGAGAAGTTGTCTGTCTTCAGTGATTAATGCATCAACTCTTCCACAGTACAATTCATTGATAATTATGGTGTCATTTAGGTCATTTTGGTTCTTATCCATGGGCTCCATAATCCTACGTACTGACTCGGACATAGGAGCTTTAGTTTTAAGAATGTTATAGTTTCCTAGTTTGATTTCGAAAGATTTACGAACTTTAGGATCCTGGTGCTTCTCAATCTCTTCAACGGTAAGGGAATGAATACACTTGGTATGCTGGAGATTATCGAGCCATCTAAATAGTATGCCAATTTCTTCATTGACGACAGTGGAGGCTTCCCTATGAATAACAATGTTAGTGTCTAGCAGAATCTTCACAGGTTATTCCGTATACTTTTCTTCATTAGATAGTATGGTTCTCCCTCTCTTTATCCTTCCCATACCCCTCCTCTTTCAGCTTGTCCATGAGACGCGCTGCGCGGGGGAAGCCGATCTGGAGTTTACGCTGTAAGAATGAGGCGGATATCTCTTTAGATTCAAGTGCAAGCTGGCGGGCGGCGTCCAATAATTCATCGTCCATGGGTTTCCTGCCCTCGGGACCGGACTGGGCCATATCCTCGAACCTCACCGGCTGCGCTTCCTGGCGGCGCTGAGCGGACCAGAAGGTGACCAGCCTCTCGATCTCGGGATCGCCGACCATCGTGCCCTGCAAACGCTTGGGCTTGGAGACGTCCTGCGGCATATAGAGCATATCGCCCCTTCCCAGAAGCTTCTCTGCCCCTGCGGAATCGATAATGGTGCGCGAGTCCACCTGCGAGATCAAGGCGAACGTGATGCGCGTGGGGAAGTTGGCCTTGATCAAACCGGTGACCACATCCACCGAAGGCCTCTGCGTGGCAACGATCAAATGTATGCCCGTGGCGCGGGCAAGCTGGGCCAGGCGGCATAAACCGTGCTCGACCTCGTCGAAGGCGGCCATCATGAGGTCGGCCAACTCGTCTATGATGACGATGATGTAGGCCATATGCTCCGAAAGCGTACGGTTCTTGTTGTAGTCCTCGATATTGCGTGTCTTTGTGGCCGAGAAGCGCTTGTACCGGCTGTCCATCTCGGCATTGAGCCAGCGCAGGGCCAGGATGGCCTTATCGGTATCCACCACCACCGGAGCTACAAGGTGCGGGATGCTGTTGTAATTGACCAGCTCGACGCGCTTGGGGTCCACCATGATGAAACGCACTGCATCGGGCGTGTTATTCATCATCAGACAGCAGATAATGGAGTTGAGGCAGACGCTCTTGCCGCTGCCCGTGGCGCCTGCGATAAGCAAATGGGGCATTTTGGTCAGGTCGGCTACTACCGTCTCACCGCCTGCACCCTTGCCCAGGGCAATGGCCAGCGGCGATTTGGCCAGCATCTTCTGGAAGGCGGTGCTCTCCATCACCGCGCGCAGGCCCACAGATCCGAACGTGGTATTGGGCACCTCGATGCCGACCACCGACTTGCCGGGCACCGGGGCTTCGATCCTGATGCCGGGAGCAGCCAGGGCCAGCGCCAGATCGTTGGAAAGCGAGTTGATGCGCTCCACCTTGACCCGCATGCGGCCGACCTCCTCCTGCCTGACCGTTACATT
The DNA here is from genome assembly GCA_049513695.1 of Dehalococcoidia bacterium. Lineage (GTDB taxonomy): Bacteria > Chloroflexota > Dehalococcoidia > GIF9 > UBA5629 > UBA1162. The sequence goes on from JBEKVW010000046.1 coordinate 16,881, forward strand.
GCCGTCCCGGTCCTTCTCCCTCACTTCCTTGTACTTGCGGTCCCAGCCAGGCTCCACACCGAACTGCGTGACCGTGGGGCCGCGGTTGACCTCCACCACTTTGGCTTCCACACCGTAGCTGATCAAGGCCTCCTCGAGCACTTCCTTGCGCTTCTCTATCTCGGCATCGCTGATGACCGCCTCGGCGACCTTGTCCAGGATGCTTATATTGGGCAAAGACCATCCGCCCACCGTTATCTTCGACCTCAGCCTGTCCATGGTATCGGCAGGAGATATGGGTTCGGCCTGCTCTATGGCAACGGGCGTCTCCACCGGAGGATCGGCCGGCATCGGTTCCGCTGCAGGCTTCTTCTCAAGGGACTCCTTAATAACATATATGATCTCACCTGCGAAACCGGCTATGCCCTTGAAAGCACGCTTGACCACGCTCCACGACCACTCGGGGGAAATCAGAATGATGCCCAATACGATCAGGCCGGCCAGTATGAAGCCTCCTGCTACAGGCGAAGGGGTAATGATGGCCTGACCCACATAGCCGCCGAGTGTAACCTCAGATACGACAAAAGTGTTGGACGGACGGAAGAAGGCCAGCAAGCCCCATAATGCAGCCACGAAGCTGGCAGTGCCCAGCCAGTAGTTCCAGTGGCGGACGAAGGACGCAGGCCAGCCGAGTACGATGAACAGGCTCAGGAAGGCCAGTGCAGCAAAGGCCACACCCAGCCCCATCAGTCTGAATAGCGCCAGCCAGGCTCCGTAAAGCGCCGCGTTAATATCCTGGCCCAGTCTGTCGAACCAGGCCGATATTTGAGGCCAGAAGATTATGCAAAGGCAGAGGAAGATGACGAATAAGAAGGCCAGAATGACGGGAGCT
>JBEKVW010000047.1:0-17231 GCA_049513695.1 Dehalococcoidia bacterium
ATTGGGAGGGATATTCGGCCTGATCGACTGTGCCCTGGGCCTGGTATTACTGGTAAAACTTCTCACTATCTATCCGATACTCAGTTGGCTCAACAGCATCCTGGCATCCTCGCACGTTTTAAATTGGCTTGTAGCCAATTTCGGCCCGTTCGTAACGATGCTGCTCCAATTTTTTACCGGCAAGGCGGTATAGCCCTAATATTTCTTTTTGCTCTTGGTGATGGGCGGCTGCCGCAGGTAAATCGGTTGCAGGGTTGCCATGTTGTCTTTCTGACCTGAAGTAAGTTTCAGCCAGCCCAGTGTGGCAAGGCAGCCCGGACGGCGCATCCGTTCCTGCCATTCCGGCACGATAGCCTTTGGGCCCAGAGTAGACTTGATTATATCGGCGGCGGCAGGAGGGATCTCTCCGCAGAAAACCGTCTTCATCGTTATTTCTTTACATAAGGATTCGGTAGTTGTCAGATATGCCTCCTTCAGGCATTTCCAATTTCCGTTGAGACTATAAAGGGCGGAGGCGATTTCTCCCCTCCCGGCGTCCTGAAGAGGGCAGACGGGCAGCCCCGTAAAAGCGAAGGGATAGGCCTCGACCTCCAGGGTGCTCACACCCACCAGTGGTATTGACAGGGAGAAAGCCAGTCCCTTGGCGGCGCTGATGCCGGCGCGCAGGCCGTTATAGCTTCCCGGCCCCCTGGCTACGAAGATAGCGCTCATGTCATGAATGTCGGCTTTGGCCGTCGCCAGCAGCCGGTCGACATTGGGGAACATCTCGGAGGTATGGTTCTGGCCCGGCTTCCAGGTGAGCTCGGCTATGAGCTGGCCTTCTTGCGATAGGGCCAGCCCGCCCCAACCGGTCGATGTGTCTATTGAAAGTTCCATTTTTCCTCTTTATCCTGCTTGAGTTGTTCCATCAAATGCTTCACTAGACCGGCATAGCGCTTTCCCCTTGGCACAAAACTTATCCTGCGGCTGTCTTCTCTCATATGTTCGAGCTCGATGACCAGGTTGTCCCCGGGCAGTGCGTCTTTGCCCTTCTCAGCCCACTCGATGGCGCATACTGCATCCTCCCTGAAATACTCGTCAAGCCCAAGGTCGAATATCTCCTCGATATGGTCCAGCCTGTAAAGGTCGAGGTGATAAAGGGTCAGGCGGCCGTGGTACTCACGGGCGATCATAAAGGACGGGCTGCAGGCGTATTCTTTAACTCCCAGTCCGAAGGCGATGCCATGGATAAGGCACGTCTTGCCGGTGCCCAGGTTGCCGCTTAATAGATAGATGTCGCCGCCCTGCGCCAGCTTGCCGATGATCGTGCCTAGCTTGCGGGTCTCTTCGGGGCTTTGCGTGATCAGGGTTAAATTACCCATGGCCGGACGGCCTCTTATAATGGTCCCATCCTTGTCGATTGAAAGCCAGCTTTTTGCCCCTGGCATCCAGAACGGTTATTGTGCCCGGTTGGCCGGAGATTATCTCCCCGATAACGGCCGGAGCAGGCTTCATCGCTTTGATCACGGCATCCATAGTTTCGGGTAAGGCCGTGAAAAGCAGTTGATAGTCCTCGCCCCCGGTCAAAATGAGCTCCAGGTATTCCTGATTAAAATACTTTCTTAAGAGACGGTGCACAGGAAGATTTTGCTCGTAAATTACGGCGCCGGCACAGCTCGCCTCGCATATATGCCCTAGGTCCGAGAGCAGCCCGTCGCTGGTATCGATGGCGGCCTTGACGCCACAGGCTGCCAGCCTGGGGCCGGAATCCAGCCCGGGGGCGGGATGCAGGTGGGCATCGCGCAATACCTTCATATCAGCCTCGTTTATTTTCTTGCGGCTGGTGAGGGCTTTCAAGCCGGCCGCTGAGAGGCCCGGATGACCGAACACAGCGATGAGGTCGCCCGGCCTGGCGGCGGAACGGGTCATGATATCCTTGCCCGCAACGCCTGTCAGGGTCACGTTGACAACCACCTTTTTCGAAGCTGAGATATTACCCCCGGCCAAAGTAATACCATATTTGTTGCATATCTCTATCATACCCTCGTACATGGCCAGCACATCGCTGACCCGGTGAGATCCCGGCAGTGCCAGAGAGACCAGTGCGTACTGGGGCTTGCCGCCCATCGCGTATATATCGCTGATATTGATGGCTATCGATTTCCAGCCCAGGTCCCGCCAGCCTGTATAGGAGAAGTCAAAATGGATATCCTCGACAAGTATGTCGGTTGTGATCAGCTCCGTGCCGCTGCGGGATTTCCAGGCCGCCGCGTCGTCACCTATAGGTACCAGTAGGTTCTGCCATGAGCCCGCTTTTTTATTGCCCTTTTTGTCGATGAGACCGGCCAGTTTATCGATCAGGCCGAATTCACCCAGTTCAGATACACGCATGGCGTGATTATACCACACGTATATTTCAGGGCACGAGAGGAATTTGATCGGGTCTTGATATGCGTCTAAACCACGTATATAATGCAAGAAAGTAAATTATCAGGCGGTGATATATGCAGCAAATGGTGACATGCCCCAATTGTGGTTCTCAGAACGCTGCTAACCAGCAATTCTGCGTATCATGTGGAGCAAACCTGGGGACGTCAGGCCGCCCGCATGTGCCGGTCGTCACCGGCATTGCTGCCCCGGTGGCTCAGCCTATGATGACGCCTAATTTGCCTCCTGCCGTGCAGTCGGAGAAACAAGTTGACATAAAACCGACCTGGGCGCTGGCCTGGGGACTTTTCTGGAGGACGTTATGCCTGCTCCTGTTTACGGGAGGGCTGATGTTCCTTTTGTACATGGTCGCAAGGATGGTTTTGGGCTACAACTCGGTCTTTGGCAGCTTTTAAGTTAATATCCTATAATCAATTGACTTAAAATTCTGAGGAGTGCTGTGATGAAACAGCACTCCGTTTTGATAAATAGGCATACCAAAAATAATAAGAGGAAAGCCTGCTGAAATGACTAAACACAAACCTATAAAAAATAAACACCAGAATAAAAAACAGGGACAAAATAAATGGTATAAGAATAAAGTTGGAATTGTCGTGATAACCCTGGTCTGTCTGGCCGGACTAACTCTGACTTTATATCTAACAGGAGTGTTTAAAATGGACTCACAAACTCCCAAGACCCCCAAGGGCTATAACTCTCCTATTCCTATGGTTATTGACGTGAATAAGAAATATACAGCCACAATTAAGACCGTTAAAGGAGACATAGTCTGTGAGCTGTATCCCCAGGACGCGCCTGTCACGGTGAACAGCTTTGTCTCCCTGGCTCGCAAAGGTTATTACAACGGATGCACTTTTCACCGGGTTATACCGGGTTTTATGGCGCAGGGTGGAGACCCCACCGGCACCGGTGCAGGAGGGCCCGGCTATGAGTTCCAGAACGAAATCAGCGGGCGAAAACACATTACAGGTGCGCTTTCCATGGCAAACAAGGGACCCAATACCAACGGAAGCCAGTTCTTTATATGCTACCAGCCTCAGCCGGCGCTGGATGGAAAATACAGCGTATTCGGCCAGGTTGTTCAGGGCATGGATATCGTGAACAAGCTGACGCCGCGTGATCCCACTCAAAACCCTTCCTTTAAGGGCGACGTCATCAACGAGATAGATATAACTGAGAGCAACTAGGGGAAAATCAAATAATGCCCCAGTCCCGGTAGCCCTGTTGTATGACGGCCAAATATTCGGTTGACGGCTTGCCCTCTTCCTGCTGTGCAGCCTTTATATAGGTTAGGGCATCGTAAGCATCGCCGCCATCGGCAAAGACCCTTACATTGAGGTGTTTATAATTGACCGGATATTCTTCCCATTTATCCAGCTTGCGCAGTCCGGCCTCGGTAATATCATAAACAGCGCCTATAACCTTATCGCCCCTGGAGCCCTTAATGGTGGCTTCGGCGCCCTTACGGCCGCGCGAAAATCCGGTAAAGATGAGCTTGAAGTTGGGGAGGGTGGCCACGACTTTGGCGACCGCCTCAGGGCAGTGTTCTTTCATTTGCTTGCGGCTCATGTTGGAAGCGTAGGCGAAGTAATACATCATCCCCTCCTGTAAGGGACTAATGGTAACATCGCGGCCGGTGCCAGTCAAAGCGTATAAGACCAATGGCGTGCGGCGGCTTTTGTGATATAATCCACCTTCCGTGAAGTACCTGATTATTGCGGATATACACAGCAACCTGGAAGCCTTTCAGACGGTGCTGGATGATGCTAAGAACTACGGCGGCTTCGAACGTGTGTGGTGCCTGGGCGATGTAGTGGGCTACGGGCCGGACCCGTCGGCCTGCATCAAGCTGTTGAGGGAGTTGAACCCGCTGTGTGTCAGCGGCAATCACGACCAGGCGGCCGTGGGCAAGATCGATATAGGAGATTTCAACTCCGACGCCGCCCGGGCCAACCGCTGGACGGCGGGACAATTAAGCGAGGATGACCGGGACTACCTGCTGGCGCTGCCTGAAACATTGGTGCAGGATGATTTTACGCTGGTCCACGGCAGCCCGCGTATGCCGGTTTGGGAATATATAGCGCATGCTTTCACAGCGGCCGATAATTTCGACTATTTCTATACTCTGTATTGTCTGGTGGGGCATACCCATGTGCCGTTTCTCTTTGAGCAGGAGGACTCGCTGGTCAAGGAGAGCTATTTGAACGACGGCGACATATTAATGCCGGCCGGCAAGAGGCTGATCATCAATCCGGGTGGAGTGGGGCAACCCCGCGATCGCGACCCCCGGGCCGCCTACGTTATCTATGATTCGGAGGATGGGATAATCCACCATCACAGGGTATCCTATGAGATCGGATTGACGCAGGACAAAATGGAGGCTGCAGAGTTGCCGGAATTCCTGGTGAGCAGATTGGGATGGGGAGTCTAGCCTTGAAAAGTCATAATCTGAGTAGTAGTATTTGAATTGGGTCGTGCTAGATGGGGAACTAGCGGTGCCCTGTACCCGAGATCCGCTTTAGCGGGGTTGAATCCCGGCTCGAGGTTTTGTTTTTCAATACTGCAATGGTTAAGTGGCGATGAAGGTTGGGTCTTGCGCGGCGGAGGGCTATGAATCCCGTCAGGTCCGGAAGGAAGCAGCGGTAAATGGTAAGCTCCGGGTGACGCAGGGATGCCTGGCTGGAGCTGGCTGGCAAGTGTAAGCTGAAAGGCACTATCGACAGCCGGTGCACGGCCCACTCGATTATTTTACGTTCTGCTGTATAGTGCTGCATAAAAAGAAAGTACCAACGGGCAATATCCATCAGCTTCAAAGCGCGCACCCAAAGGCTAAAAAAAGGCTGGGGCAGAATTTCCTCATTGACGAAAATATCAGGGATATCATCATAGGGGCGGCAGACCTGTCCGCCTCGGATACTGTCCTGGAGGTCGGCCCGGGCGTGGGTATCCTCACGGAGAAGCTGGCCGAAAGGGCGGGCAGGGTAGTTGCGGTAGAGCTGGATGATAGCCTGGCAAAGCGCTTGAAGGGGAAAATGGGCGGCCATCGCAACCTGGAAGTGGTTCATGCCGATATCCTCGACGTCAATTTAAAGGTTATTCTGGGAACCAGCCGTTCATATAAAGTGGTGGCCAATATCCCATACTATATAACTTCCCCTATACTCCATCTATTTATGCATGGGGAGTTGAAGCCGGGCTTAATGGTCATCATGATGCAGGAAGAGGTGGCCGAAGATGTAACGGCCCGGCCGGGCAAGATGAATTTTCTATCCGTCAGCATGCAGATATGCAGCAGGCCTGAAATTGTATGCCGTGTGCCCGCTCAAAGCTTTTATCCGCCCCCTAAAGTGGATTCGGCTGTGGTTAAATTCAGCATGCTGTCCGAGCCTGCCATAAAAGTGGAAAATATGGACGGCTTTCTGCAATTCGTGCACAGCGGCTTCGCCGCTCCCAGAAAGCAACTGCGTAATTCACTGGCCATCGGCCTGAAAAAAGAGCCTGTACAAGCGGAGGAACTTTTAAAGCTGGCCAAAATCGATCCTCAGCGGCGACCGGGGACACTGGAGCTGGCTGAGTGGCGGGACTTATATTGCATCACCGGGGGTATTTCATGCTGACGGTGAAAGCTCCGGCCAAGATCAACCTGGTGCTGGAAGTGCTGGGCAAACGCGGCGACGGCTATCATGAGACAAAAAGTATCATGCAAGCAGTGAGTCTTTTTGATATATTGAGCTTCGAAAAAAGCGACCGTCTGGAAATCGGTTGTAACGTTCCCGCCCTGCGATCGGCGGATAACCTGGTCATCAAAGCTGCAGAAGAATTAAGAGAAAAGACAGGATGTGGCGGGGGTGCCCGCATACGTCTTGAAAAAGCAATTCCCCTGGATAGCGGGCTGGGGGGCGGCAGCAGTGATGCCGCGGCGGCCCTGGTTGGGTTGAATAAATTATGGTCGCTCAGCCTATCCCAAAAGAATCTGGCTGAAATCGCGGCGGATGTCGGGTCCGACGTGCCGTTTTTTATCTATGGTGGAACTTGTATGGCGGAAGGCAGGGGAGAGAGGATCACTCCCTTGCCCGATATAGATGGAACATATTATTTGCTGGTCAGGCCTGATATCAAGGTAGAGGCCGGCAAGACGGGAAGGCTGTACTCCATGCTCGGCCCCGGGGCGTTTACAGCAGGCCGTCACGCGGACAATGCCGGGGAACAGGTACGGAGGGAACATAAAATCAGACCGCATTTGCTGTATAACGCCTTTGATAAAATCGCCTTGTATGCATACCACGGGATGGAAGATTACTGGACACGGTTCAGCGCGGTGGTGGATGGTGATATTCACCTGGCAGGTTCGGGGCCGGCGCTATTTGCTGTAATGGGCGGCCGGCCGCAGGCCGAGGCCCTTCAATTAAAGCTTGGAAGCAATGGAATAAAATCGTACGTAGTCGCGAGTTTAGGAAAAAATGAAGCCTGATACTGCACCGAAAAAACCCGCCGGGAAAAAGCTTAAGTGGTTTGAAGAAGCATTGCTGGTGCTGGGCATGCTGGCATTGTCGGGTGGCATCGCCCTGCTGCTATACCACTTCCAGGACTTCTTCAACGTATCTCTGCGCAGCTATGCATGGCTGGCCTATTTAATCGTGTTTGCGGCAAGCATGCTGAGTAGCGCCACCATACTTGTTCCGGCACCCGGGCCTGTCTTTGTGCTGGCCGCCGCTACCATGTGGGACCCGTTTTTCGTCGCGCTGGCAGCCGGCACCGGTGATGCTATCGGTGAAATGACGGCTTACTGGATGGGCTATGTGGGCGAGAGAATAATTATCGATGAGCACATGCCTGCCTATCAGAAGGCGACGTCCTGGATGAACCGCTACGGCGCTTGGACGGTCTTCGGCATAGCCCTGGTGCCCATAGTTCCCTACGACCTGGTGGGGATTGCCGCCGGCGCCTTGAAGATACGCTGGTGGAAATGCTTGCTGGCTACCTGGTTGGGCAAGTTACCTCGTGCCTTTTTGATTGCCTACCTGGGACACCAGATACCCTTCCTGGTGCATCCGTGGTTTTTCAATCATTGATCCACTGACGTACCAGGCGCAGCTCATCTGCCCTTGTCCTGACCTCTCCGTCAAGCCTGGCAGTTAAAAGCCTTTCCAGCAGCAATCCGACCTTCCTTCCCTCGGGTATATCCATTTGCATCAGGTCTTTTCCATTCAGATGCGTTTTTATCGAGGCCAGTTTATCGAGATAGAGCTTGAGATTCTTGCGTACATCGGCGGAACTGCAACTCAGCGCGTTGGCGCGGACGGCAAGCTTATCATAGGGGCTCAATTTCAAATATATTTCCGATGGTTGAAGGCAGGGTTCATCCAGATGTTCCAGCCTTTGCTTTAATTTAAGAGTGTCGAGGAGGATTTTGGCCAGTTCGCCGCCAACTATGCCCAGTCGCTTCAGCAAGGCATCGCACTGCCTTTTATCCAACGAATAGGTGAGAAAGGCGAAATACAGATGCGTTAGCTGGGTACCTTTATACAAATTCTGGGCTGCCGGGAACGTCCTGCTCCACCGCGGGTCCCAGGTCAACGCCGCATTTAGCCGTGACAGTATTCCCAGCTGTGCGGCACGTTTTAATATCTTTTCCGGTTGGTCTTCCCCCATCCATAGTATCACCTCGTGCCGCAACCGATCTCCGCTGATGGTATCGAGCATATCCAGATCGCGGATAAGTGTTTTCAGGGTAACGGGTTCCAGCTTGAAGCCTAATCGTTGTTCGTAGCGCACCGCCCGCATAATACGAGTGGCATCATCCTGGAAGCTTTTAGCATGTAAGATGCGGACCAGCTTATCCTCGAGGTCTTGCCGGCCGCCGTAATAATCGATCACCCTGCCGAATCGGCCGGGCTTAAGGCAAACGGCCAGCGCGTTGACGGTGAAATCACGGCGGAAGAGGTCCTGTTTGATATTGCCGGGCTTGACCCGGGGCAATGCCCCCGGATGGTCGTATGATTCGCTGCGGCAGGTTGTCAGGTCTATCCTGTAATCACCCAGCTTAAAGGTAGCTGTTCCAAATCTTTTATGCAGGACAGGCTTTTTATGCAATTTGCCGGCCAGGGTTGCAGCCAATTGCAGCGCGTCGCCCTCAACCATCATATCTATATCACCGCTAGTCCGGCCAAGCAAGAGGTCACGTACTATGCCGCCGACCAGGTAGAGGTCAATGCCGGATACTGCAGCGGTGCGCCCGGCAGTTTCGATAAGCCTGAATACAGGCGCCGGGAGCTTCTCCGAAATCAGGTCCGCCAGTTTTTCATTCATAAGTTTTAAGACGGCGCATTTAAACTATATATTTTTAATAATCTGGTTTACTGGCTCTTTGGTCAAGAAGCGGTCAAAGATGAACACGCAAATGTCAGCCAGAGCAAAAACTATGATGCCGGCCAGACCGGTTATGCCGACAGTCAGATCGTTGCCGCCCGCGATAAGCAGGACTGCGAGCAACGGAACCGCGTTAATGGTCCCATGGAAGACGGAACTGGCGATAACGGAATGGGCCTTGAGACGTATATAGCTAAAGAGGGGAGAGATTACCATAACCCAGGCAACCATCATAAGCACGCCGGTCTGCGGGTGATCGGGGTAATTGAATCCCAGCAGTATTAGCGGCGCATGCCATATACCCCAGATAAATCCGATTAAAGCGGATGATTTCCAGAAACCCATAAATCCAAGCTGCTTTAAAAGGAAGCCCCTCCAGCCCAGCTCTTCCCCGAAGCCCAGGACTGCATTAATCGTGGTACCCGCTATCAGGGACACGAGCACCCCTAACCAGATGGGATGAACGGTCATAGCAGCCAATTGCTGTCTGACCTGGTCCATCTGCTCCGGAGTCAGCGAGCCGGCCAGTGTGCTGAGAAATCCCGACATATCGGGAGTGAAACGGACCCCCGGTAAAAGCAGGCTGACTCCCGTAACTGCAAAGGCTATGATTACCGGCAGGAACCAGGCCACGAAGAACCAGGAGTTTATTTTGAAAGAGATGCCCAGCGGTTGAATAATGGGCTCTTTAAAAATACCTTTCTGAACGACAAACGCTATGATCATGGGCATAAACATATAGGCAACAGCCAAAAAAGCCAGCTCCTCAGCCTTGCCTCCCATTGCCATATAAAGGAGGGTCATCAGCCAGTCCAGCAGAAAAGTAAGGCCGATGAAGAGAAGTATCTTTTTTGTACACAGGCTCATTGACTATTCTTTTTAAGTAAAAATAATTTAACCTGGTTTTCTAAATCTTACAGTATAGTTCCACAGGTTGCCAGAGAACCCGGAATTACGTATAAAATGGCCATGGAACTATTATGTTCTTCTGCTGTTTAGCGGTCTTTAATTGGTGCTTACAGGTCCGGTTTCACAGGCCCGGCCTGATCACGGTTAAACGAGCAGCAGCCTTCCACAGCCTGAAGTTGTTCCATGTCGCCGAAGGCGGTAAGGTAGCCGCCGGCTACAATTGTCATGGTCAGGCTGGGATTTATATGAAGGTTGCCGTCTCTCTCTTTGACTGCCAGTATACGCACACCGGGGAAATGTTCTTCAACCTCTTTTATGCTTTTGCCGATAAGTGTAGAATTCTCGCCCACATATATCTCTTCAACCAGATACTCCCGTTCTTTTCCTGACAGCACGGTTTCCACGAACTGGACCGTAGTCGGCCGCAGGGCAAGCCGGGCCATCTGTAATCCTCCTATGACCTCCGGCAGGATTATATGAGTGGCGCCCGCCTGTTTCAGGCGTTTGGCTGCTTCGTCGTTGCTGGCCCTGCCTATTATGATCAACCGGGGATTGATCTCGCGTGCCGTCAATACTGCATAGGTATTGTAAGCGTCGTCACCAAAGGCGGTTATAAGGCTTTTGGCTTTAACAATGCCGGCTCGCTTAAGAACATCGTGGTTGGTGGCATCATCCATAATGGTCAGGCAGTCCTGTTGCACTGCCCTGGTATAGCTATTCAAACTATGATCGATGACTACAAAATTCGTTTTTTGTAATTTGAGCGTGCTGGCTATGGCTTCACCCACGCGGCCGTAGCCGCAAACAATAAAATGCTGGTCGAGTTTTTTAATTCTGGATTCCATACGGCGCCTCCCGAATGTCCCAAATTCACCTTCTAGTGTCACACGTACTATAGACGTCAGGATGTAAAATGCCGTCCCAACTCCACCCAGTATGAGGACGGTTGTAAAAATACGGCCGGCAACCGTAAGCGGGTGGATTTCCATGAAACCGACCGTGGAGATGGTGACGACGGTCATATAAAAGGCATCGAAAATATTCCATTTTTCGATGACCATGTAGCCGAGGGTCCCGAAGGCAATCAGAAATAGCAGGGCGAAGATCCAGATGATGAAGCGGCTTTTTCTTTCCATTTCCACAACCTGAAAACGAAAGAGCCCAGTATTTATATTACTCTAACTTTTTCAGTGCGTCGTCAATTTCGCCAAGAGACTGGAACCGTTCTCCGATTATCTGCTGGATAATGCCTTTGGAGTCGATCAAGTATGTAGTGGGGAAATAGGGCGCTTTGTAGATATCGTCGACATTGCCTTCCGAATCCATCAGCACCGGGAAGGTGAATTTCCCCTGGGCCAGATAATACTGGACCTTATCGGGGTCCCCGTGCACATTGACGGCCAGTACGGTTAGTTGATCACGGCCGTATTTGTCATAGGCCGCCTGAATCAGGGGCATTTCCGATTCGCATGCCGGGCAGCCTTCCAGCCAGAAATTGAGCAAGACGGGGTGTCCTAAGAACTGACTTAAGGTATACCTGGTGCCGTCGATGGAATATAACGAGAAATCAGGGGCGCGTGCCCCGACTGTCGAAGCGACCTCTATGGTGCTCTGAGTTTGGATCGCTTCGATCGCCAGGACGCTCTGCTTTCCACTCGCATCCTTGGACTCAAGTTGCAGGTAATACAGCGTATTAGCCTGCAGCCCGTTAATTTTAACCGTATGCCAGATCGATAACGGTTCGATCTGGGTTTCCGTATCAGAATAGTTGGTGTCTTTGCCGTAGTCTACCAGCCCGGTGGCTGGTTCATCGGTCTTCCAGGTCACAGTTATAGATGAATCTGTGACGAACCCGGTACTTACATTGGAAATCTCGGGGGCGCTGGTATCGTTATTGGATGTCGTTACCAAGTACGGTTTTGAGACTATCGTATCTGCGAGAGCCGTAAACGAGTGTTCCGAAACGTTTATATTGTTTATGTTGTACAGGATCCTTACGTGGTAGGACGCACCGGGCGACAGGTCCCTCATGGTCAGAGAGTGAATGGTCTGCGGAGCAGCGGTTATTACCGAAAGAATGTTTTTGCCGTCTATATCCAGTTGTGTGGTCGTGGGGGAATCGGTAGACCAATTTACGACCGCAGATTTTTCAGTTATGGATTGTATGAGAACGTCTGTTACAGGCGGCTTCGCTTGCTTGATCTCACTATTCTTACTGACGCTATACAATATTTGTTCGAAGTCCGACGTATTCATTATCGGACCCTCAACCCTCGAGCGTATCATGCCACTCTTATCGAGGAAGAAAAAAGTCGGCTCATAGGATACATTGTAGCTGGCACGCAGTTTACCGAAGGAATCGACGATGACGGGGAATTTTATCCCGTAATCTTGTATCATCGTGTCGACCTCATTGTTATTGGTGCCTGAAGCGATAGCTATGATGGCCAGATCAGAGCCCTGATATTTAGCATATAACTCATTTAGACTGTCGGGGGTGTACAGCTTGTGCTGCACTCCATTGACATAGAAAAACTGGCCGTCCCAGAAGTCACGGTCCCAAAAAACTACGATAACATCTTTCCCCCTGAACGAGCTCAGGGCCGAAGTATTATTATCGCTGAGCTGCATAACGAAGTCGGGGGCTATATTGCCGACGTTATAACCGGGCCTAGGTATGACGAGCGCAATCACTCCCCAGGCAAGAAATCCCAGGGCAATGGCCGCCAGAATTGTGGTCAGGGTCCGGTTTTTCTTCATCATACCGAGTACAGACATAGGCACCCCTGGGATTCTATCTGCCTTAAGCGGGTGGAGGTGCAGCGAAGGTTTGCGGCCCTTAGAGGACTTGGTCTTTTTTGTGTCTCCGCCGACGGGCTTTGACGCCTTTTCGGCTTCTTTTTTTTCTTCGTTCTTCATTATTTCAGGCACGTTTTGTCCGGGTTCAGTCGCCCGTATTTCTTCCTTTTCCGGAGCTTTCTCCTCAATTTTTTCCAGTTCTGTTGCTTTTTCTTCCGCCGGGCTTACTTTTTCCGTAGCCCGGTCTTCTTCAGCTTTCTTCAGTTCAACTGCTTTTTGAGGCGCCGGCGTGATGTCGATTAGAGGGCCGGCAACCACTAATGCTTTCCCAGATTGTATTACGGGGGCTATGTTTTCGGCAAACTTGGCTGCTATCAGGCTCTGGATGTCAGTAACTTTTTGTTCCAGGATTTTAATCTTTTCAATAAGATGTTTGCCCTTAGTTTGGTGCTCCTCCTCGGTAATTTCCCCGACCTTTAACCTGGCATCAAGCGTGGCCAGGTCTTCCTGGCATTTATCGAGCTCCAGTATCCTGACAGCGAGCTCTTTGCTAAGTTTTTCCTTGATGGAAGCAAGGGTATGCCTGGCGCTGGCGATGCTATTTAGATATTCTTTATCTAATTTGGCCAGGGCATTGTTTTCATCTGCGTTCTCGCCACGTTTCCTGTCCAGTTCGTCCAGGATTGCCTCAGCCTTTTTAATCTTTTCGAATACGTTTTTAATATCTTCCATCAGACAGATGCGTTAGCCCAAAGTATAAATACCTGTTAATTATACGAATTATACACCTACAATAAACGGAATAGAATATATCTGTTTGTAACTGGACATTCTATAGCCCGATTTATATAAAGGGAAAGAAGGCTATTTAAACAATGCCATCATTTCTTCCACTTCATCCGTGCTGATAAAAGGTCCGATTTTAATTGCACTGATTATACCCTCACGATTGATGAAGAAAGTTGTGGGGATGCCGCGGACGCCGTAAAGACGTATTAGCTCTCCCGGCACGTCGACCGGGATGGTAAACTTCAAGTTATTAGCCTTGGCATAGCTGCTCGCACTATCGAATCCGTCCTGTACGTTGACTCCCAGTACCACTACATCCTTATCCGCCCATGCTTCGTGTATGGCCTCCACCGTTGACGTTTCGAAGCGGCAGGGCCCGCACCAGGTGGCCCAGAAATTCAGGATTACATTCTTGCCCCGGTAATCGCTGAGGCTTATTTGACGGCCGTCAATCGTCTCAAGCGTGAAGTCTGGAGCGGTATCGCCGATTTTATTGCCCACCACGATATCCGCCGGTTCGTCCTTTGCAGACTGCAAGGACTGGGACAGTGCGGCCGGAGGTGCCGAGTGGTACGCCCTGTCGCCAACGGCAACTACCGCCAGCGAAATCAACAATATAGCCAGCAGTATCCACAGAAACAGCGGGATTTTAGACATATTCATCGGGATAATTCCAATTTAACCGCTGCTTCAGGAGCCGCCCATAATCTTGTTCACTTCGATAACAAGATCGTCTTTGCTGGCAAACCCACCTATTTTTATGGACTTGATGATGCCATCCTTGCCGATAAAGAAAGTGTACGGGTCGGCAGGCTTGGGGCAGCAGTAAATCTTATAGATGGTCCCTTTCGAGTCGAACAGCACGGTGAAGCTATAGCCGTTATTGGCCAAGAAGTCTTTGGCGACGCCCGTGTTGTCTATCGTGTTTACGGATAGAAAAACCAGGCCCTGCGGGATATATTCATCACAGATTTCCTTAAGGTAAGGCATCTCTTTTTTGCACTCGATACAGCTGACAGACCAGGTATTGATGATCACGGGCTTGCCGGCATAATCGCTCAGGCTGATGGTTTTGCCTTCATAGGTCGGAAGCGTGAAGTTGGGAGCCGGATCGCCGATCCTGGGGCAGGCTGCAGTCCCTCCGCAACCAGCCAGAAAGGCCGAACATATCAGTATTCCGAACAAAGCTGAAAAGAAGAATTTCATAATAAACCTTCTACTCCCTAGTTAACTATTACATCGCGAAACGGCTTAGCCACATAAGCTGGTTGGTTAGCATCAGTATACCGACAATTATAAGCATGATTCCGCTGATAATGGAAATAACGCCCAGGTAGCGGGTTATGCCCTTCCAAAAAGGTACCACATAGCTCCAAGCTAACCCTATTAGCAGGAAAGGAATGCCCATGCCCAGGGAATATGTTGCCAGTAGGGCAGCCCCCTTTACCGTCTCATGTGTATAGGAGGCCATGAAGAGGATGGACCCCAGTATCGGGCCAATGCAGGGCGTCCAGCCCAGGGCAAAAGCCGCCCCTATGAGGGTGGACCTGACGTAGCCCGGGTTGCTGGAATGCTTTAGATGCAGGCGTTTCTCATAGTTGAGCCAGGGTATTTTGTAAGCGGCTACCAGAAAAATGCCGAAAAGGATGATTACGATTCCGGAGATTATACGCAGAGGCTCGGCATACAGGGTCATGACTGAGCCGATCAGGCCGGCGGAAGCGCCCATCAGGATGAACAAGATCGAAAAACCCAGTACGAAGGCTATGCTGTGCAATAGAGTGGGCCACATCCGCCTGTTTTCAGTCGAAGCAATGGCGGAAGCGCCCGCCAGGTTGGCTAAGTAAGCGGGAACGAGAGGCAGTACACAGGGTGAAAAAAAACACAGCAGACCGGCGCCGAAGGCTGTCCAGTAATGTATATCTGTCAAAGAGTTCCTATTGTCCTAAAACCTTTTCCAGGACTTTCTGTATGTCTTTCTTGGGCCGGTAGCCAACCACCTGCTCAAACGGTTTGCCTTCTTTAAAAACGATCATGGTTGGTATGCTCATCACTGAGTAGTTCGAAGCTATCATCGGCGACTCGTCAACATTGACCTTGGCGAATTCCATCTTGTCCTTGTATTCCACAGACAGCTCGTCGATGATGGGGGCTACCATGCGGCAGGGCCCGCACCATACAGCCCAGAAATCAACCAGCACAGGTTTTTGGGACTCAAGGACGGCCGATTTGAAATCCTTTTCTCCAACGTCTTTGATATTTGCGGTCATTTCGCCTCCGAGTGTAGTTTAATTAGTGTTGGCCGCGTCGCCATTCTCTTGATTAAGAGTCTGGCCTTCCAGCCGGGCTTTGTCTTTTATCTTAACACCACTTGCCAAAATACTGTTAATAATCGATGCGTTCTTACCAACGACGACGTTATCCCACAGAAGGGAATTCTCTATGAGAGTGCCCTTTTTTATCAGGCAGCCTTTTCCCAGCACTACGGGACCTTTCAACTCGACCCTCTCCTCTATAACACAGTTGCCGTCGATTATGACCGGCGCCGTTATGCGGGCGGTGGGGTGCACCCTGCTGCTGCTATCGATTACAACCTTATCGCCGTTATGCAGCGGCGAAGCGCAGCTACCACCGAGGATATTGCAGTTTAACTGGTGATATTTTTCGGGCGTTCCCATATCGATCCAGTAAGCATCACTGGTATAAGCGTAAACAGATTCCCCCTTTGCCAGCATGTCGGGGAAAACGCCGCGCTCGAACATATAGAAGTCACCCTCGGGAATGTAATTGAGCACATCCGGCTCGAGTATGTATATGCCTGCATTTACCCAGTGACTGGTGACCTTATCGCGGGAAGGCTTTTCTATGAAGTGCTGCACACGGCCGTTTTGGTCCGTCTCGACGACGCCGAATTTGGTCGGGTCTTCCACCCTGGTCAGGGCAATGGTGGCCTTAGCCTTATTGAGCCTGTGGAAAGTCAGCATATCGGTGTAGTCGATGTCCGTGTAAACATCACCATTGAGAACGAAAAATGTCTCGTTCAACTGGCTGCCGGCATGCTTAACAGCCCCCGCCGTGCCCAGTGGCTTCTCCTCGAGGCTGTAGGTGAGCTTGATATCCAGCGTGCTGCTTTTGCGGAAATACTCGAAGATGGAGTCCGGCTTGTAACCCATGGCAAGCACGATCTCGTTTATACCGTGTGCCGCCAGCCTGCGGATGACGTGCTCAATGAACGGTTTGTTGATAACCGGCACCATGGACTTAACAACGGTATAAGTCAGCGGGCGGAGTCTGGTGCCTTCGCCGCCCACGAGAATAATAGCCTTCATAATTGGGGTTAAATTATTTTAATCCGTTTGTTAAGAGGTAGCAACTAATTGAAAGGTGGTAAATATGGCAAAGGGTCAAATCTGGTAGTCGTAGTTAAATTCCTGCTTTACCTTCATTTGCAGTTCCTTCAACTCATCCGCGGGCGCTGTGACGCCGATGCTGCTCTCCAGCATTTTTACACGCTCTTCCAGCTTGTCGTGCTCCGCCAGCACCAGCCTGATTGCTTCGGCCACTGGATCGGGCAGTCGGTCATGATCCAGCTCGATTTTGGCTGCGTGCTGCTCTTCGACGATCCTGCCGGGCACACCCACCACCGTGGCGCCGGGTGGGACGGATTTGATCACCACTGAGCCTGAACCTATCCGTGCGCCGTCCCCCACGGTTATGGCGCCCAGAATGATAGCGCGTGACCCGATGACCACGTTATTGCCTATGGTGGGATGTCTTTTCTTTTTCTGGAGCATTGTGCCGCCGAGAACTACCCCCTGGTACATCAGGACATCATCGCCTATCTGCGAAGTCTCGCCGATCACTACACCCGCGCCGTGGTCGATGAAGAAGCGCCTGCCGATGGTGGCGCCGGGGTGGATCTCGATCTGGGTGAAAAA
>JBEKVW010000048.1:0-16885 GCA_049513695.1 Dehalococcoidia bacterium
TATTGGCCAGCCGCCGTCTAATTTTCCCACCAGGCTCTTTTCGGGAACCTTGACATCCTCGAAAACAACCTCGCAGAGCTTATCCCTGCCCAGGGTTTTAAGCAGGGTAACACGCACGCCCGGGCTTTTTGCATCAACCAAGAAAATACTTATACCCTCCTCCAGTTTAGAACTACTCTTTGTACGCGCCGCAACAAGCATGAAATCAGCAATATTGGCATCCGGGACGAATAGCTTGGTACCATTCAGCACATAATGATTACCTTTGTTTTTTGCTGCAGTTTCGATAGATTCCGGCAGATAAGTGCCGTCCAATTCCGTTAGAGCAAAGGTCATAACCATTTCCCCGCTGCATATCTTGCTGAGATATGACTGCTTCTGCTCATCGGAGCCCGCTTCCAAAAGCGTGAATCCTGATAATACGACTGTTGAAAAGAAAGGACCTGGAACAATGTTATAGCCCATTTCATCCAGTAGAACGATCAAATCAAATAAGGTTCCCCCATTCCCCCCAAATTTCTCAGGAAAGGGCAATCCAATCCAGCCCAACTCCGCCATCTTCTTCCATAGATCCCTCGAAAAGCCAGTATCGCTTTCGTCCAATTCCCTGACCAGCTTCTTGGGACACTCCTTGCTTAGAAACTCACGCGCTGATTTTCTTAACATTTCCTGTTCTTCATTCAAGCCCAGATCCATCTTTGTACCTCCCGGTCATTATTTATAATAGTGAGTATATTCATCTATGCACGTTTTAATCCCAGGCCGCGTTGGGCCAGGATATTGCGCTGTATTTCCGATGTTCCAGCGCCGATCACCGCCGAGATGGAATCAAGGTAGCCGACAGCAAATCTTCCTCTTATCGGCGCATGGCGGGAACCGGGCCATAATTGTGACTGTTGCCCCATGATCTCCATGCCGGCGTCGGCCAGTTTCCTGCTGAGCAGCGTGGTTACCAGCTTTATTTCAGATGCTTCTATATTGGGGAAAAGCTTATTATCCATCATCCATGCAGTCTTATAGTAAAGCAAATACGCAATCTCGATCTCGGTTGCAAGTTGCGCAAGCTTAGACCTTACCCTGACATCTTCGCATAGTAATTTGCCGTTCCGCCTGGTATTGTGAGCATACTTCAGCAGGTCTTCGAACCTGCGTCGGAAACCTCCCATTGAGATCACCAGCCTTTCGAAATCCAGTGCCACCATCAGGTAATAAAAACCCATGTTCATGTCGCCTACTACATTCTTCCTCGGCACTTTGACGTTGTCAAAAAAAACCTCGTTAAACGAATGAAAGCCGTTTATATTTACAATCGGCCTGATAGTAATGCCCGGGGTCTTGTTATCCACGATAAATAAAGCAGTGCCCTTATATGGCGGGGTGGACATATCTGTCCTTGCCACCATCCAACCGCAATCCGATACGTGAGCCCCGCTGCTCCATATTTTCTGGCCGTTCACCACTAGGTCATCGCCATCTATAGTTGCCTTTGTCTGTATTGCAGCAAGATCTGAACCGGCATTGGGTTCACTATAAGCCAGCCAGAATTTAAGATTACCTTTAACAATTCTTGGTATCCATTCCCGTTTCAGTTCTTCACTTCCAAAACGTAAGATGGTGGGTCCGGATATCAAGGTGGACACATCCATGCCCGGTGCACCGTGATAGCTAATCCTTTCAAAAAATATCGCCTGCTCTACGAAAGAACGCCCTCCACCCCCATATTCTTTAGGCCATGCCACAGTCAGCCAACCCCTCTCCCCCATTTTCTCCCGAAACTTCTCTACCGCCGGGTCGCGAACCTCAAACTCACCTATGGCACCGTAACCGCCCGGCCAGTAAAGATCCTTTTCTGCATAGCCGGGTGGCATCTCCTGGAGGATAAACTCTTCAACCTCGGCCCTGAATCTTTTTTCAGCTTCGCTAAAACGAAAGTCCATGATTATAGCTGCGCTATATTATCAACATAACAGTCTTAAGTTATTTCCGTGGCAATCCGAGCCCGCGCATGGCGATAATGTTACGCTGTATCTCGTTTGTTCCTCCCCCAACACCTATTGACAGAGAAGCCAGGTAGCTCCTGCACATTTCAGCTCTCGCTACCGCCCGGTGTGATCCGTAGGCCAGTTGGCCGTACTGACCCAGCACCTGCATGCCGGCATCTGATATCCTGCGCAGCAATTCGCTGCCAAAAATCATAGCTTGGGAGGACTCGTAATTGGAATGACCACCTTTGCTATAAATCCAGGCGATGCGGTAACAGAGCATGCGAGCTACCTCTATCTCGATAGCCATCTCCGCCATCAAATTACGCAGAATGGGATCTTTAGACAGCAGTTTACCTCCCCTCTTATTTGTTCTGGCATAGTTGACCATGTGGTCGAGCAGCAGTTTATTGACTGCAGCTGTCTGTACTCCCGAGCGTTCGAAGTCGAGTGCCATGGCAAGCTGAAACCAGCCGTTATTTTTAACGCCAACCAGGCTGTCTTTGGGGATACGAACGTCATCGAAAAACACCTCGTTGAATGAATGGCAGCCAATCACGTTTATTAGTGGGCGTATCGTGATACCCGGGTTCTTCATGTCGACCACGAACATACTCATGTTGCGGTGCTTGGGGGCATCGGGGTCAGTTATAGCGCCCAGCCAGCAATAATCGGCATAATGAGCGTAACTGCACCATGTCTTCTGTCCATTGATAACATAAGTATCTCCCTGGTCAACGGCGCGTGTCTGAAGGGAAGCCAGATCAGAACCTGCGTTGGGTTCGCTGTAGCCAAGACAAAATATAATATCGCCTTTTGCTATACGCGGTATGTAATCCTTTTTCTGCTGCTCGCTGCCGAAGTGCTGCAGCGCCATACCTACCCAATTGACTGTAATTTCTGTTTCAATGCTGACCGGCGCGTCATGGTAAGTTAATTCTTCCGCAAGGATAAGGCGCTTGATATGTCCTAATCCTGCTCCACCTAATTCAACGGGGTAAGCCGGCGCCAGCCAACCCTTTAAGCCCAGGTTCCTCTGGAACTGGCGGGACAATTTCCATGACTCCTCTGTTTCCTGCCAGAATCCTGTCGGCAGTTCCCTCCAGCGAGGCGGTATCGCAGCTTTTAACCAGTCCTTTACCTCCTGTCGAAACGCCTCTTCTTCAGCAGTGAACTTGAAATCCATATCAGCAGCCTCCTTATATCTACATGCCCATGCTTTATGGTACACCAAATGGCGGATCCACAAACTGCCCCAGTTTACCGGAAATTTTACCAAAATAAAAAAGGGTAATCAAGATTAATTAAGCAATCAATCAACATGGTTTGGTAGCTATGATATAAATACAAATATATTTTTTAATTTTTACAGAAAAGGTTATTTACATGATTGCATAATTGTTATAAAATAGGCGCAAATCGCTTGGTATCGAGGCAATGTAAGACAATATTCAATTGGAGGTTTGGGCAGCAGTGAAGCCAATTTGTGTATCCAGAGATGTCGTGGACAGTGCATCGGGGATTCAGCGTTAGCTTTCTCTCTATATATAGCTTCAATGACTTCACGAAGTACTTAAGTCTTTAACTTCGATGTGAAAAACAAAGTCCACCAAACACCATTAAATAAATAAGGAGAGCGGCATGCTATATTTTGAGGACTTCCAGGTAGGGCAGAAAGTTGTAACGAGAGGGCGGACGGTAACCGAGGCGGACATAACCATGTTCGCAGCCCTGAGTGGCGACTGGTACGGCATCCATGTCAATGAAGAGCTTGCCAAAAAAACAATCTTTGGGGGGCGTATCGCCCATGGCTTTCTCGTGCTTTCCATCGCATCCGGTTTTGTCACGCCTTATGATATCGCCGTGATCGCTTTTTACGGCATGGACAAGGTCAGATTCACCGCACCCACAAAGTTGGGGGACACGATCCACCTGGTCACAGAGGTAATCGAGGTTCAGGATAAGGGCGACCTGGGCGTAGTCTCAAGTCAGTGGCATATCAAGAACCAGCGCGATGAGGACGTGGCCATCCTGATTACCAAGGTAGCAGTGGCGAAAAAGCCAAAGGGTTAAGCCATATTAAACGATTTTATTTGCTGACCGAAAAATGGCTATGCATGTGAACTGGTTTTCAATGGTATACTTCCCGGCTGGAAAAGCGGAAACGGCAATTTCCCCGGGGTTGCTTTAAGTAAGGGCTGGGCAGGCTGGGTACATAGCCGCAACATGCAAGGCTGAATGGCAGCGTTAGAGGCCAATAATTAAGAGAATTTATAGATAAAGGAGGTAAAAAAGAATGGGTGGCAGAGCTGGAATAGTGGCTGCTTCGATGACCAAGTTCGAAGCCGCCAAACCCTACCAACACTTGATGGACCTCGTGCTGGAGGTCACAGACAAAGTCGTCGAAGCCGCTGGTATCTCTCTTAAGGATGACGTGGAAGCCGTAATCAGCTGTTCTCAGGATCACTGGGACGGCAGGACAATATCTTCCATGCCTATACCTGATATCGTCTGCTCACACCTTAAAGATGAATCCAAGGTGGCAGGTGACGGAGCATATGCAGCGTTATACGGTGCGATGCACATACTGTCCGGAGACAACAAGCTTGTTCTCGTTGTCAGTCACTGTGCCGAATCGCACACTGATGGGACAATGATCGAGAACTGGTCAATCGATCATATTTTCCACCGCATGCTTGGATTGGATTACACGATTGGCGGAGCCATGCAGGCAAGGCGTTATATGGACAAATACAAGGTAACGCCGGAGCAATTTGCCAAAATAGTAGTTAAAAACAAGGGAAATGCCCGTAAGAACATTTATGCGCAGGAAGCCATGGAACTCACGGTCGACCAGGTACTCAAATCAAGGATGCTGGCCGATCCGATTACCGAACTCCAGAAAAAGCCGGTTTCCGACGGTGCCTGTGCCCTGATCATTGCCTCGGAAGAAGTGGCTAAGAAATTGACTCCAAACCCTGTGTGGATTACCGGGGTAGGGAATTGTTATGAATTCCATAACCCGGGTGACCGCGACCTAGCGGAATGTGATGCCCTGGTCAAGGCAGCTAAGAAAGCCTATAAAATGGCTGGAATAGGAAACCCGGCCAAAGACCTCGATCTGGTAGAGCTTTCAGAGAACTACGCGTACCAGGAAATGCTCTGGACCGAGGGGTTGGGTCTTTGCCGTAGGGGTGATGGTGGAAAACTGATAGACAGCGGTAAGACGCAGCTTAAAGGTGAACTGCCTGTGAACCCCTCAGGCGGACTTTTGTCAGGCATACCGGTGACGGTAGCGGGGATGACCAGGGTGGCCGAGGCGGTCTGGCAGTTGCAAGGCATTGCCGGAGAGCACCAGGTGCAGGGCGCCAAACGCGCCGTTGCACACGGTTGCGACGGTCTTTGCGGCCAGATGCACTGTGTACTCGTTCTTGAAAAGGGAGGTAAATAGAATGTCAAACAGGGTTGCAATCGTTGGAATAGGCCAGACGACGCACAGCGGCCGACGACCGTATGTCAATGACGGCGAGCTGATTTACGACGCAGTCACCAAGGCCCTGGCAGACGCTGACCTCAGCATAAATGATATGGAGTCCGTGATGCTGGGCAACATGGACCTCTTCGAGGGGCATTCCCTGAACGATGCCATGCTGAACCTGTACAGCGGGGCAGCCGGGAAGCCCGGATTTAAGATGAATACCGGCGGCACAGTCGGAAGCATGATGGCCATCCAGGGCTGGTATCACATAGCTTCAGGTTTATATGACCTGTGCATGGTAATAGGCTGGGAGAAGCATGATGAGGGACCTGCCACCCCCGCCATATCAACCATCACCGATCCCGCAGTAGACCGGCCATTCTTGGTAGGAGCGATCGGCGGACTGGCGACGGTTTCAGTGGCCTACATGCAGAGGAGTGGATGCAAGCTCGAGCATGCCGCCATGGTACGCGCTAACGCATCTCAGGCCGCGGCAAGAAATCCCAACGCACATATGCGTGAAATATACAGCGTCGAAGACGTGATGAAAGCCAGGATGGTGATGTACCCGCTGAACCTACTGATGTGCTGTCCCACCAGCCTCGGGGCATGCGCGCTGGTACTCGCCAGCGAGAGCAAAGCCAAGAAGATCACCAAGAAGCCGGTCTGGATGAAGGACCACGTGACGGTCCACGTAGAGTACGGCGGCGCCCAATTTGGCATCGGCGAGAAGCGCTGGACGTCTCACATGGAGGCGGGGTCAAAACTGTTTAAGCGCAACCACATCACTAAACCACGCAAGGAAACACAGGTATTTGAGATGTACGATCCCTTCGCCTTCGCCATCCCCATGTGGCTGGAAGACTTCCTTATCTGTGAACCAAACGAAGGATGGAAGCTTGTTGAGCAGGGTGCGCTTAAACTTGAAGGAGAATACCCGGTCAGTCCATCCGGCGGCGTCCTTTGCACCAACTCCATCGGCGATTCCGCTTTGCTGAGGGTAGCCGAGGCTGCCTTGCAGATCAGGGGAGATGCGGGAGAACACCAGGTGACCAGGGATGTGAACCAGGCCCTGGCCAGTGGCTTCGGCGGCTCATTCTGGTCCGACCTGCTCCTGCTGAGCAAGACCATGGATTAACTGGAGGTAATATAGATATGAAACCAAAAGTGCAAGAAGAATTGATATATCTGGATATGACGCTTAAACTCCCCTTCAAGTGGCGGACCGGGGAAACTATGGGCGAGTTTTTCAGGGAACTCAAAGAAAACGGTATCCTGTATGCCAACCAGTGCCCGACGTGCGGCCGGGCTTTTTGCCTGCCGAAAACAGTTTGCACCAGGGACCATACGAGGTGCACGGAAAGATCAAAATGGATACCGGTAGGGCCTAAGGGAACCCTGGTAACCTTTTTTATGGCCGAGCAATCATTCCTGCTCCCGACAACCGGCGAGATGTTGAAAATTCCGTTCGCCGTGGGCATTATTCTGCTTGATGGCGCCATGGTCACCCTCCAACACCAATTGGAGGAAACAGATACTGAAAAGATCAAGCCCTTCATGAGGGTTGAAGCGGTCATCAAGCCCAAAGAAGAGCGCAAAGGCAATATTTACGATATAGTGCATTTCAAGACCATCAACGAGTAATAAAGAAGAGAAAAGAAGAGATAGGAAGGAAATAACATGGAAGCAGTAAAAAAAGAGCCCGTCCTGTTTGAAGGCTATGTCATAATGCCTTATAAATACTCAGTTGGCTCGCTGGCCAGCAAGTTCTTCATTAAAATCAGGGACAGCAAGGTTTTAAGCGGGGCCAAATGCCCTAAATGCCATATGGTCAACTTCCCGCCCAGGTCGGTGTGCCCGAAGTGCTTCAGCAAGGTGGAAGATCTTATTGAGTTAAGCGGAAAGGGTAAGCTTGAAACATTCACCATCGTACACTACGAGTCATCGGTACAGGCGGTGAAACCGCCTTATGCTATCGGTGTGATAAAGTTGGAAGGCGCTGATACGGCGATAACCCATTTCATCGGCGGTGTGGATTATAATGATATTAAGCCAGGCATGAAACTGGAGCCCGTTTTCAAGGCAAAACGTAACGCCAATATCCTTGATATCGAATACTTCCAACCGGCATAAATTCATCAAGCTTTGGTTACGCACCCGCTCCCGGGTCTTCCAAGAGCGGGCAATCATGGAGGCAGTTACTATTTAGAGGAGGTATGTATGGAAAACAAGGTCATCATCACAGCAGCATTGGCAGGGTCGGCAACATTCAAATCGAATAACCCGGCAACGCCATATTCACCCAAGGAGTTTGCTGACGAAGCAGAAAAGTGTTTTAAAGCTGGGGCGTCCATGGTGCATATCCATGGACGCGATGAAGCTCTGGGCGGTTTTCACACTTCGGAGGTAGAAAAGGTTAAAGCAGTTTACGATGCTATCAAGCAGCGCGTCCCCGATCTTATTATCCAGGTCACAACCTCTGTCGGGTTCCCGTGCCAGGTCGGGCCATTCCCTGAATCTGACTGCGTCAACCTTATCAATGACTTGATCAAACTAAATATGGAAGCCAGGATAAGGTCAATCAAGGCCCTTAAGCCTGAGAGCGCTTCGCTGAATACTAATACCATGAATTTCAGTGTGCTTGACCGTAAAACCGGGCAAATATTGATAGATAACGTTTTTGTGAATTCCTTTGGCATGCTCCAGGATTTCGGCAAAACCATGGAAGAGATGGGTTGCAGACCGGAAGCTGAACTCTACGATATAGGCGGCCTGGATAACTGGCTGTTGATAGCAAAGCAGGATATATTTCGTAAGCCTTACAACTTCAATTTCGTTTGGGGCGTAGCAGGGGGCCAAAAGTTCAGGCCTGACGTATTTGTTGCGATGGTCCATGCACTGCCGCCCGACTCGAACTTCACTACCTGTGCTGTCGGTACGGAGCAATACCCGGCAATTATGCAGTCTTGCCTTATAGGTGGACACATGCGCGTCGGACTTGAGGATAATACCAGAATGCCCGACGGCGAACTGGCAAAAGGCAGCTATGAACAGGTAGAGGTAGCGGTCAAAATCGCTTCCTGTCTCGGCAGGGAACCGGCAACTCCCGGCGAAGCCCGGAAGATACTCGGTATAACTAAAAAATAACCTTAGCATCACTTTAATACAGGTAAATTACAATCTGGCAGGCGACAGAAATTCTGATTAAACGTGCCTAGGTTGGCTTACATCTCAAAGGAGTTAAGGAGAGTCAGATGGAAGTTTTACATGAAGGCCTGGGTGAATTGGTCGGCTGGCATGACCCGGATGAGAACCGCGAGTTCGTCTTGCATAACAAGTCCCGCGAGCTCAAGGATAAAACCATGACCGCCAGCGAGGCCGTAGCAAGCTTTGTTAAGAACGGTGACTTCATCGCCAGCGGCGGCTTTGGCCACATTCGTGTTTCCATGAATATCATCTATGAAATCATACGTCAGCGTAAGCGCGACCTGACCATGGCCGGCAAGACGGCTGTACATGACCTGGATCTATTGGTTGGCAACGGATGCGTCAACAAGGTCGAGGTTGCTTACAGCTTCGGGCACGAGGTAAGAGGACTTTCTCCCGCCAGCCGGCGAATGGTGGAATCCGGCAAGTGCGAAGTAATAGGGGAAATCAGCAATGCCGGTTATCAATGGAGGTTCCTGGCTGGGATGATGGGCATCCCCTTTATCCCCAGCCGCAACCTGCTCGGCACCGATACCGGCAAATACAGCTCCTGCAAGGTTGTCAAAGATCCCTTCAGCGGCAAACCTATCAACCTGATTCCGGCAGCATATCCTGACGTTGCATTTATACACGTACACCGCTGTGATATCTATGGGAATTGCCAGATAGACGGCATCATGATTGAGGATTTCGAACTGGCACGCTGCGCCCGTAAGCTCATTATCACAACTGAGGAAATAATTGATAACGAGGTCATCCGGCGTGAACCATGGCGTACTGTTATACCTTTTTACGTGGTGGATGGTGTAGTCGAGCAACCCTTCGGATCGCATCCCTGCGAACTGCACGGCAAGTACTTTTTTGATGAAGAACACATAGCTGAATGGCTTTCTCTGTCGAAGACCGACGCAGGGGTCCAGGATTATGCCCAAAAATACATTTACAGTGTCAGCGATTTTAATGAATACCTTGAGCTTTGCGGCGGAATCAATAAAATTGAGTTTCTGATTAAACGAGAGGCTATGCGGGTTCCCCTGGTAACGCCCTGGAGGAAGTGAATCCTATAAAGAGTAACTCCAAATTATTAGGGGGCATGAACAAGAATGGAAAATAACGCTGCGGCAAAATATAACATGCGTGAATTCCTGGCATTCACAGGGTCAAACCTGCTGGAGGACGGGAAATCAGTTTTTGTTGGAACAGGGCTTCCCATGATAGCGGGTATTCTGGCGCAAAAAACGCATGCCCCGCACCTTCTCATCGTATTTGAAGCGGGAGGCGTCGGCCCGATATTGCCTGAACTTCCCATCTCCGTCGGGCAGGCGCTCACATGTTACCGCGGAATAGCTGCCACCAGCATGCATGATGTTATGTCGGCAGGCCAGGCAGGATATATCGACTATGGTTTCCTGGGCGGCGCTCAGGTCGATATGTACGGTAATATAAACACGACCTGCATAGGAGACCATGCAATGCCCAAAGTACGGTTGCCGGGCAGCGGAGGAGCTAACGATATTGCATCCTTTACTCATAAAACCATAATTATCGTAGGCAGCCAGTCTAAACGCACATTCGTCAACAAGGTCGACTTTCTGACTACGCCAGGCTACCTGAGCGGCCCGGGTGCAAGGGAAAAGGCAGGCTTACCACTGGCGACCGGGCCTTACCGCGTGATAACCCAATTGGCGGTGTATGGTTTCGATGATAAAACCAAGGGCATGAAACTGATTTCCCTCCATCCCGGTGTGAGTTTAGAAGAAGTCAGGGACAACTCCAGCTTCGACATCATAATTCCAGAAAAATACGGCACAAGCCCGGTCCCAACTGAAAGGGATCTGGAGATTTTGCGTAAAGACATCGATCCGACAGGCATGCTAATAGGAAAATAAAATGAATCCGCCAGGGCAAAAGCGGACTTCATTAAGAAACGTCATGGTGCAATACTAAAAGAAGCTGGTAGTACAGTATATGAGGAACTAAATTGGGAGGCCAAGGCCGGGGAACTGGCCTATGACGATGCTGATTTCCACCGGGAGATAGTGGCCGCCCGGTTGGGACTTTAGGCCTTTCATGATAGTTATCACGCATAGCGTTTTTAAAAGGTAATTGAATTGTCACGACATGAGAGAACCCAAGCGGGGTTAGACAATATCTTCCATCCGCGTTACATTGCATTAGTCAGCACTATCCTCGATGCGCAGAAAAGGTTTCATGAGCACATTACAAATGCAGGGAGGTAATCTGCCTACGAAAAAATAGCCTAAGAAATCCCGGCACTAACGGTAAATAATATTTATGAGAGGTATCAAATGATCGTATTGAAAGAAGGTAACCTTCGTATACCCAAGTGGAACAGAAAAGTATTCGCGGTCGCCGGCGGACTGGTTAATTACAAGAAATTCTGCCCCGAGATGAAATTGGAAGAGCAGGTAATGGTAGCATTCCGTCAGATGCTCGAGCAAAACAACCTGAAAATGTCCCCGGTAGAAGTAAAAGGCCTAATTAATTTAATTACAGCGGGCTGTTTTGCCGACCACTTTCAGGACCAATTGCTTTGCGAAGCCAAGGTGACCGATTATCTAGGCCTCGATCCAATGTTCGATATCGGCATAAAGACCGGCGGCGCCACCGGCGGCTCTACCATACTCACAGCGGCCATGGGCATTGCCAGCGGCTATGCAGATGTAGCTCTGGCAGTCGGATGGGAACGTATGTCGGAAGTCGATACCAGGATGGGTAACTATTATATTTCAACCGCAGCCTGCAAAGATTTTGAGACACGCCTTGGGCGAATATATTCTTCATATTACGCCCCGATGGCAGTCCGTTTCTCTCAAATGTACAACTTGAGCGAACAGACCAGGGCCAAGGTAGCCGTAAAGAACCACCTTTATGGTTATTACTCACCATATGCCCAGCAGCCGGGAAAGTATACCGTTGAGGAAGTCTTAGCCAGCCCGATGTCAACCTATCCCTTGCGATTCCTTGAATGCTGCGCCATGACCGACGGCGCCGCATGCATGCTGCTTTGCGATGAAAAAACCTCCTATAAGTTGAGTGACAAGCCAGTCGAGCTCAATATCGCCGGCGGCAGCCATACGTTGAGGGTGGCCGATCGCAGAGATATGGACATTCCTTTGCTCCCGAACGAAGATCCAGGATTATATGATGGCATGCGCAAGAAAGAAGGAGCGCGCTGGCCAGGTTTCGAAAGTTTTGCAGCTTCCCGTTTTGCTGCCTATTTCGCATACCGCATGGCCGGAATCAAGGACCCATTGGAAGAGCTTGACCTTATTGAGACCCATGACGCATTTACTATCAGCGATATCCAGACATACGGCGATATCGGCATGAGACCGTATGGCAGGGAATCCGAGTATATCGAGTCCGGAGACGCTTACTTCGGCGGCAAATGCCCGGCTAATCTCTCCGGTGGCTTGATCGGCACAATGCACGCAGTGGGCGCTACCGGCATCTTCCAGGGCGTGGAATGCCTGTGGCAGATACAGGGCAAATATGACCAGTTCCACGCTGATCCCAAGATTTGGAAGTCCTTTGGCAAAGAGAAACCAAAGGATTGGAAGAGCCTCCAGGTGCCCGATGCTAAGCAGGCAGCCTGGGTTTCACATGCTGGCGTAGGTTCACATGTAACCGTCGGTGTCCTCAAGAAGGCTTTTTAAAGGAGAAGATAATGTTAGAAGAACTTAAGACCAAGTATATCGGCACTCCACTGGAAATAATGGAAGATGACGTGGCAATGGTGGTATATACACCCAGGAGCGTAGTCCACCGCCATACCTACGGGAAACTTTCACCATTTTTCAGGGCTTTGAAAAAAGGTAAACTCATGGCTACCAAGTGCGTCAATCCCGAATGTCCTGAGAAAAGGATGTGGTTGCCACCCAGGGCAGATTGCCCGGACTGCAACCAGCCTATGGATTGGGTTGAAATGCCCCAGCCAATAATAGGGACAATCCACACGTTTGCGGAAATAGTTTATCCAGGAGCCGGTATCGAGCTCGAAACCCCTTACTACCAGATAGATGTTGAACTGCCAGGGGTCTGCACCATATTCAAAGGTTACCTGACATCCGGTACGGCGAAAATAGGTATGAAGGTCAAAGCTGGCTTCAACACGAAGAATCCATCCAACACCATACTGGATATTTACTGGGACCCTGTAAAATAAACCTCTAGAGGGTAGGGAGGTAGTATGGATTTTGATCTGACCGAGGAGCAGAACTTAACTCGCCAAGCGGTGCGCGATTTCGCCGAAAATGAGATAGCTCCGATTGCACACGAGTTGGACGAGAAGGAGGAGTTCTCCGCAGACCTCACACGGAGGATGGCTGAATTGGGACTTTTGGGCTGTTTCGTACCGGAAAAATATGGCGGCTCAAATATGGGATATATCAGTTATATCATCGCAGTAGAAGAGTTGGCCAGGATCGATGGCTCGCAGGCCGCCACTATTGCTGCAGGCAACTCTCTGGGTATCGGCCCTATATACTACTTCGGTAGTGAGAAACAGAAGAAGGAATGGCTGCCCAGACTTTGTGCAGGTGAGATTCTGGCAGGGTTTGGGCTTACCGAGCCTGAAGCGGGCTCCGATGCTGGCAGTTCAAAGACCTGTGCCGAAAGAAAAGGCAATAATTGGATTATTAATGGCAGTAAAATATTTATCACTAATTCAGCGTGCTCCATGACCGGAGTTGTCGTGGTTCAAGCGGTTACAGGTGCACAAGCTGACGGCAAGCCTGAGATCAGTTGCATCATAGTTCCAGCAAACTCATCCGGTTTCACTGCAAAAGCAATGAAGGGCAAGATGATGTGGAGAGCATCAAATACCGGCGAACTGTTTTTTGATAACTGCACTGTGCCTGCGGGCAACCTTCTTGGGAAGCAGGGGGATGGCTTCCATCAGATGCTGTCAACGCTGGATGGTGGCAGGTTGAGCATAGCTGCCATGGGATTGGGTGGAGCACAGGGAGCATTTGATTTGGCGCTAGAATATGCTAATAAGCGCATCCAGTTCGGCAGGCCTATCAGCTCTTTCCAGGTTAATGCCTTCAAGCTGGCTGATATGGCGATTGAGATCGAGTT
This sequence comes from Dehalococcoidia bacterium, assembly GCA_049513695.1. Taxonomy (GTDB): domain Bacteria; phylum Chloroflexota; class Dehalococcoidia; order GIF9; family UBA5629; genus UBA1162. The sequence continues at coordinate 13,771 of JBEKVW010000048.1, forward strand.
GGCCCGAAACCTTTTGTACAAAGCATGCTGGCTGCGTGAGAAGGGACGAACTTTTACTAAGGAGGCAGCTATGGCAAAGCTGTATTGCTCAGAGGTTATGCATCGCTGCGTTCACCATGCGGTACAGCTCCACGGTGGATATGGTTTGATGAAAGATTTCAGGGTAGAGAGGTTGTATCGGGATCAACGCCTGCTGGAGATCGGTGAGGGAACCTCTGAGATACAACGCATCGTGATCGCTCGCCATATTGGTGTTGCAGGTAGGGCAATTTAGGAGGAAAGACAATATGAAGAAGAAAACTGCTAAGTCAATCTTGATCGCAGAAGGGGAAGGCATGTGCAAAAGCAAGGAGGTTGAATCTGAAGACTTATTGACAGCACCCACACATATGGGACCGGTAAAAACTGGTAAACGCACCGTAAGCTCCCTCGGCCAGCGCATTAAAACTGCGCGCGAGGATCGCGGACTAACCCTCAAAGATATCAGCAGCCGCATCGGTATAACTGAGAAGACGTTAAAGCTCATAGAATCTGATGATTTGACTCCCCCATTGGGTCAGCTTATCAAGCTGGGTAAAGCACTAGATATGAAGATGGGGTATTTTATATCACCGGGTGTAGATAAACCCATGGCAGTGGTGCGGCGGTACCAGCGGCGCCCCATCGCTCGCCATGGGGAGAAGAAGAGTGCCAAATTTGGTTATACGTATGAATCGCTGGCACCGGAAAAGGCCAATCGTGCTATGGAGCCATTCATAGTTACGTTATTACCCACAGATGCAGATGAATCGTCAATTCACGATGGGCAGGAATTCATCTTTGTGCTCGATGGCAAAATAAAGGTGCAGGTGGGTAATCATGTCGAGCTGCTGAGTTCGGGTGATGCCGTTTATTACGATTCCAATCGGCCTCATGTGGTCAAGGCTGGCGGTCAGAAGCAGGCAACCATCCTAGCAGTCATCTATACCGAATCGAAATAGGTCATAGACGATAAAGCTACATGTATCAAGGATCGTAGCGCTTGCTTACTTACGATTGAAGATTGAGCTACTTGTCCCTGTGGGATAATTATGAAATCTTATACGTTTTGACTCCTAATCAAACGCTGCAAATAAACTGCTATATCGATAATCCATCCGCTGGCCTCACTCACGAACAATTATTTCCCAAGTATACGCCGATTTCACCCCACCCTCGTAATTTAGTCCAATGTACAATTAGAGTCTTCCGGTTGATAAGAAGGAGGACTCAACATGATTCGTCGCAAGACATAGGGATGTCTATCCGGCCATGCGTACGATTATTCTGTGCCAGTCTTTATTTCAATCTAATGCCGGTCACCATTGGACGAACATCGGCATTACCGTTCCGCTGTAGGTATATTTACGTCGAGGGTCAGCGGTATGCATTGTCGAGGGCATAGCTGTAACAGAATCGTTCTAATCATCTGCCGGGATTGTGAAATAAAATGTGCTTCCCTGGCCGGGAGCTGATTCCACCCATATCTGTCCCCCGTGACGCTGGACTATCTTCTTGGTAATGGCGAGCCCCATGCCGCTTCCCGGGTACTCATCGCTATGTAGCCGCTGGAATATGACAAAAATACGTTCGTTGAACTTTGGGTCAATCCCTATGCCATTGTCTTTTACGCGGAAGACCCAGTTGCCATTCTTTCTCTCCGCACCGACGTCTATCCGCGGGGTCTCCTGACCGTGGAATTTAATAGCATTGCCCAGCAGGTTTTGGAAGACCTGAACCAGTTGACCCTCGTCGGCGTTTATCCGCGGCAGGCTGCCGTGGGTGACCACGGCGCCATTCTCTTTGATAGCTACCTCTAGATTACAGACCGCAGCATTAAACACATCCGCACAGTCTGTAGACTTGAAGGGCTTGGCACGCGTACCCACCCTGGAGTAAGCCAGCAGGTTGCTGATAAGGTTCTGCATGCGCCTGGCGCCGGAAACGGCATAACCTATGAAATCGTGGGCGTCGGGATCCAGTTTGTCCGCGTATCGTTTCTCTAGGAGCTGCATATAGCTCGAGACCATGCGCAGCGGCTCCTGTAGATCGTGCGAGGCGACATAGGCAAACTGCTGCAGTTCCTCATTAGAGCGCTTCAATTCTGCCATGGTTTTTTCGAGTGCGTGCTCAGCATGTTTGCGCCGCAGTGAAACGGCAGCAAGGGCTGCAAATGCATGCAGCAGTTCCTCGGGTGGTTTCTGTTGATCACGCTTATAAGCCAGGATTGAGCTTCCGTAAAGCGTACCTTCAAAGCTATAGGCAATACCTGCATAATAGTTGATATCAAATATTTTTCGTATCTTGTCAGATACCTCAATTGGGATCGTGCCCAGGCTTGTCTCTGTGAGGTTTTCGCGATATCCTGCACCCTCCGCCAGGATCATTGCGCATATATCATCCGGGACCGGTGATACTAGTGAATTAAGTTTGGATACGAAGGAGAGGATATCAGGGTCGATATGGTCATTTAGTGTTTCCAGGATGCTATTGTCCACTTCTATGTGACGCATATGGATAGCCTTCATCTCCGGCAGATATTCTCCCATGGTGACCACCGCAGCGCCGGACAATTGCTTTAATTTCTTAACAAGAAATATGTGAAGGTTTGTATCGGAAGGAAGTGCGGCGAGTTCGATACCCAATTTGTTTATATCTTGCATAAGTCTGTTTTGTATTACAAGGTTGCGCTCTGTCGATCTGCGCATCTCAAGTTCACGTATCGACTGGGAAAAAGCCTCCCTTGCCCTTTGCTGTGTAAACTGGATAGCCAATGTGACCAGGATAATAAGGATAGTTAAAATAATCCAGACTGCCAGTGGTGGTCCCAAAAAAAGAATTGGCACGGGAATTAATCCTTCTAGGAAGACTATGGCAAGGCCGGTCATAGTGACAAATGCTATTACCCACCAGACCTCCCTTGCCTCCAGAAGCAATCCTGATAGCAAAATCAGCACCATAAATAAAAAATTATATGAGCTGTGCATACCACCGGAAACAAGAATAGTAAATGTTGCACCCAGCCATATACTTATAATAAATATAATAGCCGCCGGCCTGTAATGCCCTTTTCTATTGATATAAAAGACCAAAAGTG
>JBEKVW010000049.1:0-16770 GCA_049513695.1 Dehalococcoidia bacterium
ATTATCTTCACGTCTCCTTTAGCCACGCTGCCAAGGCGGGATATCCAGGGATAAGTTTTCCGTACTTTAGACCAATGAAGGATGGTTGTCAATACAAGTTTTTGAGGAGGAAAAATTCCAAAATATTTGGGCTTTGAGTTTTGAGTTTATTTAGTGCTTAGGATTTGGAGCTTAGAGTTTTTCTTCTAGTTGCTCGTCAATTTCCTGGTAATAAACGGGGTGACCGCAATCAGAACGGCCAGCATGGCCAGATAAGTCAGCAACTGGGCGGCGCCCACATAGGGGTCTCCGGTAGCCAGGCGGGCCACCAGGGCGAAGGGCGAAGGGCTGATGAAATAGGTCAGTGCAAAGAGCACCAGTATCACCAGCGAGTAGATGAACTGTGACCTCTCCCGGTCGCGGAAGACCAGCGCTACGATGAGCGCCAGGATGGCAATTATGCCTGTGATCGTGACCGACAGCAATAAGATCCAACCGGCATTCTGTATGCTGAAGCCGTTAAAGCCCAGCAGCACGATCCACAATATGCATTGAAAGGCCCCCACCACCACCGAGGCTATGATCTTAGCGCCGGTGATATAGTTGATGGATACGGGCGCCGAAAGCAGCGTATCCAGGGTCTTGTTCTCCACCTCCTCCGAGATTGAATCGATAACCATGCTGCCCGCGATGAAGGCCGGGAAGAACATTAGAATGGGTATGATGAGCGTATAAAGAAACTCGTAGGTAGTAAAGGGCTTGCCCTGGACGTCATGGTACCTGAGGGTTACTCCTTCCTGGTCGCGCAGGTAGTTTTCATAGCGCGTCATGGGGTCCTTGAGCAGCATCAGTGCCAGCGTGGCCTGGGCATCCATGTCCGGCAGCACCAGCTTCATATTCACCACACCCTTATCCGAATCGGGCAGAATTACGATGGCGTCCAGCCTGCCGGCTTTGAAGGCCGCCTCGGCACGTGTAGCATTGTCGTACATCCGTACACGGAAGTTGCGGTCCACCAGGTACTTAATCAACATACTATTATTGTTGCCAATCACGCCCACGTCGAAGCCGACCTGCGAGGTCTGCCCTATGGAGCCCGGATCATAGTAGACCATGATGCCCAGAAGTATGACCGAGGAGAAAGAGGCGATGAAAAGCTGGATGAGGATGGCGAACATAATGGTCTTTTCCTTGCGTAGCGCCTTCATCTCACGCAAGACCATGGCCAGGAAGCCCCTCATTTGAACACCCCTATCAGCGACAGATTATAAAAGCCATGCACGAGGGAGCCGAACAGCACTGCCACGGGGTAGCCCTTAAGACCCGTTTTCCAGGTTATCAGGCAGACCGCTGAGGTGCAGCCCATGTGCACCAGCAGCGGTATCCACAGCATATTGCCGGCAAACACGGCTGTGGTGAACAGCGACTCGGATATAACCTTAAGGGACATAAATAATAGAAGCTTTTCGCCGATGAAGAAGAAGGCGGCCGATACCAGCGCCAGCGTAAGCACCTGGAACCAGCGTTTAACCAGCCGGTGCTCGATGGTGACCGCCACTGTCAGCGACTTGGCGATTTCCTCTATGACCACGCAGATGAATAGGCTGAAGCCCAGCGCCAGGGCCTTGGGAAGGTTGAAGGATATGGTGATGACGCCCATTTCCACCATGAAGACCACCGGGATGAAGAGCAGGGAGAAGACGGCAACGGAGATCGCCAGGTGGTTCTTGTTCATGGCGTAATAGATGGCATCGCGTACCTTGACATGCAGCGGGCGGAAGCTCAGCAGGTACTCTTCGTTGAAGACGCGCGAGCCCACCGTCACAGCCAGCACGAAGATCAGCAGCATGGGAACTGTGGAGAGCATGTACTGGTAGGGCGTAATATCGACGCCGCGATACATCTGCACGGCCAGCGTGAGCGGCGACACATAGCTTAAATCATTGATGCCTACAAACATGGCCGGGAAAACCAGGTAGCCGGTTATGCCCGTTACAGCCACCAGCGAGAAGAAGGTCTGGTCCTTGAATGTACGGTACTGCAGGGCCACGCCCAAATAGACGGCGAAGATGAAGAGTATGACAGGGAAAAAGATGGCCAGCGCCAGCAGCAGGTTGCCGTGCAGCACCAGGGTAATGAGTATCACTATAAGCAGGGAATAGCCTATGTAAGGCAGCATCTTGCCGATAATGATCTGCAGTGGGGTCACCGGTGCGGACAGAAGTATATTGAGCTTGCGTCCCATCTTCTCTTCCAAAAAACCGCTGGTAAAAAAGATGCTGATAAAGAAGATGGGCAGTATATAGGCGAAGGCCAGCATTACCTGGGCCAGCGGGATGGGCGGGTTCATCAGCGAGGGCACTATCACCTCCCCTTGATTGGCAAATTCGGCCTTGAATTCGGGAATCAACCTGGTGCTCTGCAGCCCTTGGAGCTGTTGCCTGACCATTTCATCGGTCTCGTTGGGGACGGCTTCCCCGGGTGGCAAAGGCTGGGAGCCGGCGCCTTCCGTTATGTCACCTCCGGGCGGCGGTGAGGCGGCGGCATTCTCCTTGGCGGCCTTGCTCAAGATATCGGCCAGGGTCAGGGGTGAAGCCGAGCCGATATCCTTTGAGGGCGCCTTGAGGTAGTTGATCTCCACCCTCAAGGGGAAGGCCTGGTTGAGCGGGTAATCCTGGGCCAACCGGGCAAGCTCATTTTTTTCCAGATACGTCTTGAGTGCGCCCGCTGCGTACTGTGAGCGGTCATCATTACGATAATAGAGCGCCGCGCCTGTCAGATAAACGTCAATCCGCTTTTCCTTGAGCACACTGGCGCTGTCTGCGACGGGAACGTGTAAGATGTGGAAACGCGGATCGTCCAACAGCGGGGCATTAGGCGAAACACCTATTATGTAGAAGTCCTTGGCCAGCACCATGCCCTGCTGGAAAACCATGAATGAAACGCCTGCTGCACAGGCTGCCAGTATGACTACAGCCGTGATCATCTTGCCGCCGAAGCGGGCCCGCAGGCGCATTATCTCCCGACCTGCTATAATCAGAACATTGCGCATTGCCTGATATTTTATACTCGACCGGTTAGATAATGCGAGAAACGATCGTCAAACTGGATAAAATCTCCAAATACTACGGCAGCTTCGCTGCTGTAGACGAGCTCGACCTGGCCGTAGAATACGGTGAGATCGTCGGTATCATAGGTCATAACGGCGCCGGCAAGACCACCACGCTTAAGATGATGGTGGGGCTGATCGCCCCCACCTCGGGCTCTTTGAGTGTGATGGGACAGGATATCCAGAGAAACGGGCTTAAAATCAAGAAGTCACTGGGCTACCTGCCGGAGGAAAACCCGCTTTACGAAAATATGACCGCCCAGGAATACCTGGGTTTCTTCGCCGATATCTACGGCATGCCCCGCAAAAAGGCTGCCCAGCGAGGCGAGGAGCTGCTCGATTCGCTCAAGCTGGAGGCGGGCAAAAAGCTGATAGGTGAGATGTCCAAGGGCATGAAACGCAAGGTATCCATTGCCCGCACCCTGATACACGATCCCGACCTGCTGATACTGGACGAGCCTAATACGGGTCTGGACCCCCTGACATCCTTTTTCATCATCGACTACCTGAAAAAGCTGCCTCAAGCGGGCAAGACCATCATCCTCAGCGCCCATAACCTCTTCCACGTCGAATATATCTGCGACCGCATAGCCATCTTGAAGCGCGGCAAGCTGATAGTCTTCGATACCATGGATAATCTCCGCAAGAGCCTGGGGCGTCGCGAGTTCGAGATCGTTTTCAAGTCGGACTTCAACCTCGATTATCCCCGCAAGGACGGCAACTACAGCGTCAAGACCTCCAATATCGAGGAGATGGCCGACCTGCTGCGCAAGATATCCGATAACGACTGGGCGCTGGTTGACCTGGCTATCAGGCAATCGGCCCTGGAAGATATCTACCTGGATATCATGAGCGACGAGAAAGTCTAACCCCCCAGGAAAACCCTAAACCCCAAACACTAAATACTAAACAAATACCAAGCTCCAAATACCAAATTCCAAACAAATTGGTTCAGTCCTGTTATGGTTGCTATTATGATTCATGGCAGACTCAACGCCCGTGCTTGGCAGTTAATAGCTTCTCTATCTCATCCATCATATTAGTTATGCTAACTGGCCTATAATTCCAAACATCTGTCCCAACATTAATTACTGGCACTTTACGTTGTCCTATCTTATGTACTCGATATTTCCATTTATTATGTATATGACCACATAGAATCAAATCAGTGTCATTAGGAATTTCAAATGAGTGAATAAGCCTAGGCGGCCAAACCGGATGAAACCAAGGCGGCCAATGCCTCATGAATATTTTCATTCCTTCAACTCTACGCCAAATGTAGTAACTGGCATGTTGCAGCCCATTATCGTGATTCCCTCTTAGAAATACCGCCTGACCATGTACTTTGTGCATAGCTTCACCGCAAATACGCATAGCTTTTTCATAAGAGTGTTTGTCATTTCTCTGGATAGGCGTATAGCAAAAATCCCCTAGATGGTAGACCTTATCAGTATTTGCAACTACACCATTCCAATTTGCTATTAAACCCTTATCCATTTCAACCCAATTTCTAAAAGGTGGGTTCCTATGTGCGTAACGAATAATATTCCCGTGATGTAAATGCAAATCTGCCGTAAAATATATGGTCATCTTCTTACGCCATTTTGCTGCTTCTTAGCCTTTCGCTCCATCAATTCGGGATGCTCTTTTCTCAGTGTAAAAGCAACATCAAGAAAAAGTATGAACAACCCAGCCATAAAACAAACAACTGCTAAAGCGACAAGAATAATTAATATCCCAAGACGAAAGGGGCCAGTGTAATAAAGCATCACTTGTACATCGATTACTAGAAGCGCGATGAACCCCGAAAATAGCCCAACCCACAAACGCCTCGCTATCTCATACATATCCCACAACCAGCTTATAATTGTATTATATCCTATCATGAGTTACTCCTATTTTTAAAATGATATACTGCCCTTCATCCCATCCCCGATAGCCCTATATCCGTTGCTCTACGTGGTTTGTATTTAGGTGTATGGTGTCGCCTATACCAATCCTTTGACCATTTTCTATGCTGTGCTTTCTTTAATTCAGGGTCGATTTTGAACAAATGAGCGCGTGGAGTAGCTACAATCTGAGGTTGTGGCTTTGCATCACGCACCCTCACCTTCAGGACCCGCAGGCCATAATTTAAAATAATAATAAAAAAGAGGAGGGGCAGCAAATGCCGCCCCTCCTCTTTAGCTACAGCAGATCCCCCGCGGGGAAACTCTGAATCCTATCCCGATAATATCGGGCCTGAATAAGCCTTACCATGTAGGGGCGTACCTTCAGGTGCGCCCGTGTATTCGGACGGGTCTTAAGACCCGTCCCTACACTTTTTAATCTATTTTCTTAAACAGCTTGCCCTTGGTGGCGCAGACCGGGCATAAGTCGGGCACATCCTTCCCACAGGTATAACCGCAGACCGGGCAGACATAATACGAGTAGTGCTGCTGGCTTTTGCCCAGCGTATCCAGCAAACCCTGATAGAGAGCGGCATGTACCTTCTCAACCTCGTTGGCACGCCAGAAGCTGATCTCAGCGTCCTTATTGCCTTCAGCCTTGGCTGTTTCGATCATGCCGGGATACATGCTGGTAAACTCATAGGTCTCGCCGCCGACGGCTTCCTGCAGGTTATCCCTGGTGGACTTAACGCCTTTCATCGCCTTAAAGTGACTGATGGCATGCACCGTCTCCGCCTCTGCTGCCGCCCTGAACAGCCTGGCTACCTGTGGGAAACCCTCCCTGTCGGCCTCCGTTGCAAAAGCCAGGTACTTGCGATTGGCCTGTGATTCTCCCGCAAACGCCGCCTTAAGTGCATCTTCAGACTTCGACATAATCTAATCCCTCCTTAACTCCGACATTTCCACCGATATAATAGCAGCCGTTAATAAGTCAGTTAATGACTTTTATCACTTCCGCACATCACAGCGCCAGGGCGAAGTTTAGATAGAGTTGCGCAGCCTGCACCACCTGGTTGAAGTTGACCGATTCCTCCGGTGTGTGCGCCGTCTCCAGCCGGCCGGGTCCCAATATTATGGGGTCGACGCCTGCTCCCCACAGCACATTCCCATCCGAATGGCTGCGGAAGTCCTGTGTCTCCCAGGCAATTTTCATGGCCTTGCATACCTCACGCAGCCTGCGCACCAGCGGCCTCTCCTGAGATATGCGGTATCCTGACTGCGTGTTTTCGAAGCGTATATAGGCGTCCAGCGCCGGTATCTCCCTGCCTGCGTTCTCCACCAGCTCCTCCAGCTCCGCCTTGAGCACGTCCATGCGGGAATCGGGGGGCAGGTGCAGATCCAGCCAGGCTTCGCAGGTATCCGGCACCACGAAGCCTCCCGGGAAGCCCGAAAGTTGCCGTATATTGTAAACCAGCCCGCTGGATACGGAGGTTGCATACCCCGTCACATCCAGCAGCAGTTTGAGCATATTCTCGATGGCGTTCTGGCCCAGCTCCGGCATGGATGAGTGCGCTTTCTTGCCGCGCGTGCGCAGCAGCACCTCCAGGTAGCCATAGTGGCCCAGGCAGGGGACCATGTTGGTAGGCTCGGCGACCACGGCCCAGGGAAAGCGGTATTCGCGCACCAGCGTCTTGGCCCCGTCGCTCTCCTCTTCTTCGCCTACCACCAGCGCCAGTCCTACAGACGGAAAGCGGCTCATCTTCTGAGCCAGTATTGTAAAGGCCTCTATCATGGCCGCACAGCCGGCTTTCATATCCGAACTGCCCAGGCCGAAGGCCTTTTCTTCTTCCTCGTAAAAGCCGAAATCGTCCAGGTCATGCGCCGTAACGGTATCCAGATGGCCCACGAAGCAAAGGTCAACCTCATCGGTCTTGGGGGGCAGCACCACGATGTTATAGCGGTTCTCGTCCACGGTTTGCCTCTTAACTTTGAGTCCTGCGGCCTTGAGATAGTCCTCGGTAAACTGGAGTATCTCCTCCTCCTTACCGGAGGGGCTGTAGATATCCACCATATCCTTGAGGAGCTTTTTCAGCCTCTCAGGCTGGACTTCAGCCGTTGCGCCTGTGGTCGTTCCCATTTTTCTTGCCTCTCGATCCACGCTTCTTTTCCTTCTGCTGCTCTATGTTGGCCGGGTTATAGGTCATATAAATGTGCTGCTGGGGATTGCCGAAGCCCCTGGAACGGAAGAACTGAAGTGCAGGCAGGTTGTCGGCCTCGGTATCCACCAGAAACATGCGCACGCCATCTTCGACCATTTGATCAGTAAGCTTATTGAAAAGCCTGCCGGCGACGCCTATCCTCTGGAATTCGGGGGACACTACCAGCCACACGATATAGCCGTATTTCCAGGCCGATCTCTTCTTCTCCACCACATTGCCCAGGGCAAAGCCGATTATCCGACCCTCAATCTCAGCTACGAAGCAGTAATCGGTCTCGGCATTGAACATGGAAACGACTTCGAACTCATCCCATGTGCGGTAGAGCGTGGGAGTTTTTTCGGCCGTAAAGACCTGCTCGCCCAGGTGAAAGACCGCCGGTATATCATCCACCCCCATGTCCCTGATATCGATATCCGGCTTTCTGCGGCCGTTCTCTTCAGATGCTTGCGGCTCAGGTATATCCATATGCATATTTTTTTCAGTATCGGAACGCTGCCCTGTGGCATCGTGCGTTCTCATAGTACCTCCCTTAATAGGGTAACACGACAGTAAGAAAAAATGGTAGTGAAAGAGGCATGTATAAAATTAGAACTGGTAGCCCAGCGACCTGGCCTTATCGTAGCATTTCTCAGCTTCGGTGTTGCGCTTCATAGTCTCCAGCGTAAGCCCTTTGCTGTACCATAATGCCGGGTTATCCGGCTGGATGGCCAGCCCCTTATCGAACGCTACCAGAGCCTCGTCATACCTTCTCAGCTCGTAAAGCGCCCTGGCCCGGTATCCCCAGGCCTGCGCATTGGCCTGGTCAATAGAAAGCGCTTTATCGCAGGAAGATATTGCATCACTATATTTCTTGGCATTTACCTGGGCATTGGCCAGCATCGTCCAGGCATCCGCGTTGCCCGGGTCCAGCGAAACGTCCTTCTGATAGCTTGCCACTGAGTCATTAAATTTATTTTGCACAAACAAAATCAGCCCCTTGGTATTCCAGTATCTGCCTACATTGCCGTTTATATTGATGGCTTTATTAATGCTGTCCAGCGCCTGGTCATACTCTTCCTTGTCATAATAAGAAAGCGCTTTATTGGCCCAGGCATCGGCGAAGTTGGGGTCCAGCTTGATAGCCTGGTTATAAGAGTCAATAGCATCATCGTATTTTTTCATCTCGTCCAGCGCCTGGCCGTTATTGAACCAGAGAGCTGGGTTGCCCGGATCGATTTTGATAGCCTTGCCGAAATTCAGGCTGGCTTTATCATATGATCCGGCGTCGTAAAGCTTCATACCGGTCTCATTCAACTGGACAGCCTCCGGATCGCCTTTGTAACCCTGCGGCGCCGTCTGGCAGCCGGCTACAGAGATAATCAACAGGAGAACAACCAGTAAGAGCCCGAAAAGGGATGCACATCTGTTATTCGAAGTAAATATTTTCATATGGGATTCCTTCACTGTTATTTATATGGGAACCGTCTGAACGGTATCAAATGATCCGCATTTCGACAAATTTTAGCACCGCTTCAAAATCTAGTACAGTTTTCGAGAACGCCTTACATGGCCCGGTAATGGTACTAAAAGGTGATTGACACTCAAAAGCCGCTCTGCTGTATCATGGATTCCGTATGTAGAACCATATTGAAATAAAATCTGGTTCAAGGCACAATAGTATCATAACTTGACCGGGCCTTAGCACGATGTAAATTGCCGGGTTTACGGGCACAATATTAATGCTTGTGGAGGACAATATGTTGTACAGGTTGGCTGCCTCGTTTTGCGCTTTTATCCTTCTTTCCCTGACGGCTGCGCCCGTCTTTGCCCAGGTGGAACCTATGCCCGGGCCGATTGAAGAGGAAAGGATTTCCGTTTCAACATCCGGCGCCACGAGCGTTACCGAATCTTCGGCGGTCCTCAACGGCTACCTGGGATCTATGGGACCTTACAGCACGGTTGACGTATTTTTCGAGACATCGAACGGGCAGTCCACCTCGCATCAGACGATGAGCGGGCCGGGCAGTTTTAGCATTGGGATCTCCGGGCTATCCTCGGGCACCTCATATTCCTTCCACGCAGTCGCCATGGCCAGTCTAATAGGCGGTCAGCGGGCCGAGGGCTCCTGGGTAGACTTCACTACCCAGCATACCGTCCCCACGGCGCCTATTGAGATCTCCACGAGCTCGGCTTCCGATGTTACTTCCAGCACGGCTACTCTGAGGGGCTACCTGTCCGGCATGGGCCCTTACAATACTGTCACAGTCTATTTCAAATGGGGAAATTACGCCTCCATGCAGAATACCACCGGGTCGCAGGTAATGTACGGCCCCAGCTCCTTCAGCATACCCGTATCCGGGCTGGCCCCCAACACAACTTACTATTTCCAGGCCGTCGGCAGGCCGGATGTAATCGGTGTGGCTCCGGTATATGGTGATACCGGCACTTTCTATACGTCCGGCGGCGGCACGCTATCCGTAAGCACGGGCGCACAGACCGGCGTAACCGGCACATCAGCTACCATTAACGGGTACCTCAACTCGATGGGAGATTACGGGGACGCCTACGTGTGGTTCGAGTGGGGCCCCACCACCGCTTACGGTCAGGCTACAGGAATGCAGACCCAGTACAGTCCCGGCACGTTCAGCGGCACCCTGCAGGGGCTCAATCCCGGCACCCTCTATCACTTCCGGGCGCTGGCAGCTCCTTCAGTAGCGGGCGGTGTTACGGTGCACGGTTTCGATGCCGTATTTACCACCAGTTCTTCACCCGGCATCAAGATCAGCACATCGTCTGCCAGCAACGTGGGGCCGAGTTCGGCGACCCTGAACGGATTCCTGACCTCGACCGGTTCCAGCTCCAATACCTATGCATGGTTCGAGTACGGCACTGACACCACTTTCGGCAGCTCGACACCACAGCAGAACATGACCAATCCGGGCAATTTCAGCTTCAATGTCGGCAGGCTGCAGCCCGGCTTTACCTATTATTACCGCGCAGTAGCCATCGGCAACGGGAACCAAAGTTTCGGCCAGTACAGCGTATTCCAGACCGGCGGCTCGGTCCCCGTGAACATCTCGACCAACCCGGCCAGCACTGTCGGCGCCAACATGGCCACCTTAAACGGTTTCGTCAGCTCCATCGGCACCCTGCCGTCGGTCCAGGTCTGGTTTAACTATGGCACGACTCCCGGCTACGGCAAGATCACGTCCTATCAGACCATCACTATGCCGCAGGGTTTTTCCGCCCAAATCACCGGCCTGAATGCAGGCATTGACTACTATTACCAGGCCATGGCGCAGACACAGGACGGCACCAAGGTGTATGGCTCACAACAGGTTTTCTCCACCGTATCCAGTTCCAATATCTCGGTTATAACTGCGTCTGCAACCGGTGTTACCGCTTCGACCGCCGTGCTTAACGGCGCTCTCGGCAACCTGGGAAATACACGCTTTGCCCAGGTCTGGTTTGAGTACGGGACCACCGCCGATTTCGGCAACTCCACCGATTTACAGCAGATGAACGGCCCGGGCAATTTCAGCTCGGCCGTGACCGGCCTGGCCCCGGGCAGGACCTACTATTACCATTCCGTAGCCATGAATCCCACGGGCGGGTCCCGATCGGTTTACGGTGCGGCCACTTCTTTCACTACCCCCGGCAGCGGGCCCGGCCCCGGCCCAACCACGGAAATACCCATATTTATCTGGGTGATCCTGGGCGTTTTCCTCATTTTAATATTTGTACTGATCCTGCTGCTGGCCGCCCGCTGATTAATTTAGCCTCCCGCATTTTTAGCCCCGGCATATCTTGCCGGGGCTTTTCATTTATGTGTGGCGCGCATACGAAGGCCGTTCGCTGACGATACGGCAAGAATGCTATAATAATTAAGCTGAATTTTCTCTGTTTTTGTGTAAAAAGGTGGATATGGGCAAAGTATTTTTTATCGACGTAACCAACCGTGACGGCGTCCAGACCGCCAGGCTGAGCCTCTCCAAGCTCCAGAAAACCATGATCAATATGTACTTGAACGAGTTTGGTGTGTATCAGTCCGAGTTCGGCTTCCCCACGACGACGCACGAGACCAACTATCTGCGCGCCAACCTCGAGCTGGCAGCCAAAGGCGTTCTCAAGCCCATCAGGCTCAGCGGGTGGATCAGGGCTACCACGGAGGACGTGGAAAGGACCTTCGAGATGGTGCCGGAGATCGAGTACCTCAACCTCTCGCTCTCAACCTCCGAACAGATGATCCAGGGTAAATTCAAGGGCAGGAAATCCCGCGTTGACCTGGTGGAGCAAATGGTGGAATCCGTCAAGAAAGCTAAGAGCCTGGGCGCTAAGGCCATCGGCGTCAATGCTGAAGATGCGTCCAGGACCGATGTGGATTTCCTCATCGATTTTGCCCGCGAGGCCAGGGATGCAGGGGCGGACAGGTTCCGCTATTGCGACACGCTGGGGTATGACGACCCCTTCAGCATATACGAGACCATCGGCAAAATAGTCAACGCGACTCATATGCCGGTCGAAATACACTGCCACGGCGACCTCGGCATGGCGGTCGCCAACTCGCTGGCCGGCGCCAAGGCTGCTGTAGATGCCGGCAGCGACGCTTACATCAATACTACGGTGAACGGCATAGGTGAAAGGGCGGGCAACGCCGACCTGGTCTCATGTGTACTGGCCCTTATTAAATCCAAAGGTTTCGCCGCCAAGTATGAGCTGGGAAGGCCACTGGAGATCAGCAGGGCCTACAAGCTGGCCAAATACACCAGCTTCGCCTTCGGCGTCCCCATACCCATCAACCAGCCGGGAGTCGGCGAGAATGCCTTCTCACATGCGTCGGGCATCCATGCCGACGGCGTGCTCAAAGACCCTGAGAACTATGAGCTGTACGCCTACGAAGAGCTCGGCAGGGGCGAGCCTGAGCTGGTGGAAACGGGCCGTATGATCTGCTCCGGCGAATATTCGGGCATATCCGGATTCAGCCACATCATGGGCAAGATGGAGGTCTCCTTCACAAATGCCAGCCAGGCCAGGAAGATACTTGAGCTGGTCAGGTACGCCAACGTGGAGGCACAGACTCCCCTGACCGAGGACGAGCTTCTATTTATCGCCAAGTATCCTGATATAGCCAAAAGGCTGCTTACCCTGACCCCACTGGAATAAGTGTGATTTTAAATAATAAGGGCGTTTGGCCTTATCCAAGGCCAAACGCCCTTATTTAATCTTCTGTGCCGGTTGCGCTACTGGACGGTACCTGTCTGGCCGCGTAATTCGGTGGAAGCCTGTTGCATAGCGGCGGAAATCTTATCTGCCGAGATATTTAAGGCCGTTGCCATTTGAGCGTAAACTTTAGTCATCATGGCCGACTGTTGCCCGCTGCTGCCGCCTGAAGGCGGCCGGGAACCCCGGCCGGACCAGTTGTCGCTGCCCGAAGGATGCTGAGGAGGCTGGCCGCTTCCGGTCCTATTATCGGACGGCCGGCTGCCGAAGACGCTCGTCCGCGCGTCATTAAAGGCGCTGGTAAATGTGCTCTCCGAAATGCCGAGTATATCGGCCGCCTTGTTCAATACCGCACTCATGTTTTGTCCGCCCGGCCCGCGGGAACCCCGTTGACCGGAAGACGCGCTGCCCTGCTGCTGCCCGGTTGGCGCAGCAGACTGCCCGCTGCCGGAAGATGGCGGTGTGGATGAAGACGAAGGCTGTTGTGCCGCCGGTGTAGAAGTTTGAGTACCGGTTCCCCCACTGCAGCCTGAAAGTCCCAGGCTTGCCAGGATAACGATAGTTATAAATATCAGTGGTAATAGTTTAAGTGTTTTAGCCATTTATGCTGGCCCTCCAAATATTTTATTTCTCTGACATATGTTAATCCAGAATTATTAGTTTATTATTAGTTGTAATTGGGCTTCTTAATAATTAATTAATAATATGCTGTTACTTTATATTCGTTCGCGGCGCCTCTTTATAATGTGGAAGGCGCACTCCTGTTGCGGGAGGCGCCTTCCAGCGCGACGCAGGGAATGCCGGCTATGATGACATTGGAAGGCAATTTTATTTTAGTTTATAGTTTTATTATTGGATTTTGAATATGGCTGCAAAGAAAATACTGGTCGTTGATGACGACCCCAAAACGGTTGAGCTGGTAAAGCTTTATCTTGAGCGGGATGGGTACTCGGTGGTGGTTGCCTACGATGGGCTTTCCGCCCTCCGCGTTTTCAGAGAGGAACTGCCCCATTTAGTCATCCTGGACCTGATGTTGCCGGGCATCGACGGCGTGGAAATATGCCGCCTTCTCAGGGCGGAGTCCGAGGTCCCCATCATCATGCTCACCGCCAGGACGCAGGATAGGGATAAAATGACCGGCCTCGATACCGGCGCCGATGACTATGTTACCAAGCCCTTCAGCCCCGGTGAGCTGGCGGCCAGGGTGAGAGCGCTCTTCAGGCGCCTGCCTTTCGAGCGAGGCCCAACGGAGATCAAGCATGGAGATTTCATGATGAATTTCCCCAAGCGCGACGTCTATTTGAAAAACAAACCGCTCAAATTGACTTCCGTGGAATTCAAAATACTGGCTACCTTTTTAAAGGAGCCCGGCCGGGTCTTCGACAGGGTGGAGCTTATAGACAAAGTCTTCGGCTACGATTTCGAAAGCTTCGACCGGGCCATAGGCGTGCATATTTTTAACCTACGGCATAAGATAGAGCCCGACCCCAAGCATCCCAGGTATATAAAAACCGTGTACGGGGCAGGCTACAAGTTTTCCGAGTGATTGCTATGAAGAACAGCCTGCAGGTCCGCCTGATAATCGCCTTCACACTGGTCATCCTGCTGACTGTGGGCGCTGTATTTTTAATGATGTGGCAGGCCACCGTCGACCAGGTCCGCCAGTTCGGCCACCGTGTCGACTTCGAGATCGGCGGGCGCATTAACTTCGAAATCGGCAGGTATTATTCCCAGCAAGGGAGCTGGGATGGCGTTCAATCCCTGGTGGTCGAATTAAGCGACCAGTTCCGGCACAGGATAGTGCTGACCGATGCCGACGGCAAGATCATCGCGGATTCCTCCCAGGATTCATCCGACCTTCAGTTAAACACCGATAAGTTCATCAAACGGCCTATCACTTATCCGCTCGGATCTTCGGGGCCGGCTCCCATACCGTCGTTGACATCGCAGCCCGAGTCCCCGATAGGATGGCCCCCCGGTTCACAGTCGCCGGCGTCTCCGGCACCGGTCCCGGGCGCCCCAACGCAAGCCCAGGCAGCTCCATCCAGTGGATCAACCTCCACAGTAGTCGCCTACCTTTACCTTACGCCTACGGCGCAATCCGAGATCAGCCTGGCAGCCCTGCAATTTATGTACAATGAGATAGGCCGCTATTTCATACTCGGGGCGATTTTAGCGGTCATCGTCGCCATTGTGCTCACCATCATCATATCACGGCCTGTACTTGCCCCCATCAGGGCACTGACGCTGGCTTCTCAAAAGCTCGGCAAGGGCGACTTTTCGCAGCGTGTAAAAATAGCTGATAAGAGCGAGATCGGCGAGCTTGCATCGACATTTAACTTAATGGCAGGCGACCTTCAGAGGGATGAGCAATTGAGAAAGGATATGATAGCGGATATAGCTCACGAGCTCAGGAGCCCGCTCACCAATGTACGGGGCTACCTGGAAGCCATACGGGATGACGTAATAAAGCCGAATAAGGGCACTGTTAATTCCATCTACGATGAGACAATGCTCTTATCAAGGCTGATCGACGACCTCCAGGAGCTCAGCCTGGCTGAGTCGGGCGAGCTAAAGCTCTACTGCGAGGTTGAAGATGTTAGTGCGCTGATCGACCAGGCCGTAGCCGCTGTAAGGGCCGGGGCCGGCGACAAAGGCCTGTCCATTGCTACCCAACTGGATGCCGGCCTTCCGTCAGTCAACGTAGACTTCCTGCGCATCAAACAGGTCCTGCTTAACCTGCTCCAAAATGCCATAGTCCACACGCCTGCCGGAGGCAGCATTACCATCGGCGCCGCCCGCAAAGACGATATGGTTGAGATCAGTGTAA
Organism: Dehalococcoidia bacterium; assembly: GCA_049513695.1. Lineage (GTDB taxonomy): Bacteria > Chloroflexota > Dehalococcoidia > GIF9 > UBA5629 > UBA1162. The sequence goes on from JBEKVW010000049.1 coordinate 15,226, forward strand.
CCGATAGCGGCGAGGGCATCCCGGCAGAAGAGCTGGAGAATATCTTCGAGCGTTTCCACCGGGTCGACAAGTCCAGGTCCCGCCAAACGGGCGGCACAGGCCTCGGCCTGACCATTGCCAAATCTCTGGTGGAAGCCCACAAGGGCAAAATAAGCGTGCAGAGCGAGCCCGGCAAGGGCAGCCGTTTTACCTTCACGGTTCCTGTTTCGGAGTAAGCCGTTAATAATTGTTTAATATTCTTTTGTTAACTTAATCCCAAGGACGCCTCCTTATTAAATCTGAAGGTGCTTGCTAGCCCAGGCAAGCACCTTCCTCCTTTTTTAAGGCGGTTGTAAAGGACGGGGGATTACCCTAGAATACGCATAATACAAAATAGAGGAGGCATGTGTCATGGCTCAATTTGCAACAGAAGAATGGATCAAACTATGGGCGGACGCCATCAATAACAGCGAAGCTTATGAGGCGGCGGCTCAAACATGGGAAGGCGACTTCTACATGATCGTCGAGGCGGGCGGCCCGATTAAGGAGCCCGTTTACCAGTATATCGATCTCTGGCATGGCAAATGCCGCAAGGCAACCGTGGCCAAAAGCGAATCGGAATATAAACCGGAGTTCATTCTCTCAGCGCCGCAGGCAATCTGGAGAAGGGTGGCCGAAAAGAAACTCGACCCCATCCAGGCCATTGTTACCCGCCAGCTCAAGCTGAAGGGCAATATGGCCAAGATCATGCGTGCTGTCAAAGCGTCCCAGGAGCTGGTCAACTCGGTGACCCAGGTCAAGACCGAGTATCTCGAATAGTTATTCTGAAGCCCCCGATTATAAAGATTGCTTCGCTTTGCTCGCAATGACGGGTTCCTGAATTGTCATTCGAGGCATATGCTGCCGTGGCAATCCCCAAACGACGTCATTGCGAGGAGCCCGCAGGCGACGTGGCAATCCTTATATTCGGAGACTGAAGCCGTAACCGTAGAGATTGCTCGCAATGACGGGTTATGTCGCCAACTTAATAATATCCTAACATTCTATTGATATCCTGAATCAATTGGGCTCAGACATCCGCCCATAAATTTATAAAGGAAGAGCAAACACGCCTTCGGGAAAATTGCCGGGGGCGAAATAATTGCTATAATGATAGGCGTTTTGTATAGACCGGCTGCCGCAGCTACAAGCGGCTATTCCGCCCATCCTTTATAATAATTTTAAATTTTCGTCTTTTGATGCAACAAAGATATAATATTCAAGTTAAAAAGTAGAAACCCTGAACATGCGTAATTTAATTAAGACTTCTCTGATCATTTTAATAGTCAGTCTGTCGGTCATTCCCGTTATAAGCTGCACCGCCGCCAAGCCGGCGGCTGCGGCCAGGACCAGGACCGTGGCGGTCACACGCGGCGACCTCGCCGTCAACGTCAGCGTGGACGGCAACCTGAATATGCCCAACGAGTACGACCTGCGTTTCGGCGCCCCCGGCCAGGTTAAAAACATCTACGCTCAGGACGGGGATACGGTCAAGGCCGGGCAGATACTGGCCACGCTGGACGATAA
>JBEKVW010000050.1:0-16278 GCA_049513695.1 Dehalococcoidia bacterium
CTTTAGACCTATGATTTTTATCATGGTTGAACATACATACCGATATCTACATTATTTTGGCAGGTATAATCTTTATTATGGGGACTCGCAACATAAAAGAGATAAGGAATTACCCTTGAATCAGGTAAAAATAGATCATTTGGTAGCGATTTGTATAATAGTCGCCACAGATACATAATATAAATCAAGAAGGAGTAATAAACATGGGATGTATAGGGAGAATTGTAGGGTCTGTTATGGGGATAATTATATTGTCTATTATTGTGATAATTATTCTGATCTTAGTCATCATAAACTATTCTGCAATCTCCCAATTCTTTAGTCAACTTCTCGGCAGTCTATAGTCTTTATATTTGACCTGCCCCCCAACTGATCCAGTTATAACCATAGTCTGAAGATTAAAAGAGAAGTAGTCAATGGTCAAGAAAGGTTAGCAACTTTAGCTCTATTGTTATTATGGATTAACGTACATACCGATGTTCGTCTGATATTGACCAGCATTAGACTGAAATGAAGAATGGCACAAAATATGCCTTCGGTCATAAAATGCTTCCCTGACGCGCAATGTGCTAAGGAAGTATTTAAACCTTTTTAGCGTCTATTTTCTTCTTTGGAACAGAGGCCATTGTATGCGTGGCCCTGGCAATTAGAGTTTTGACCTTACCTTTGAAGGAATGAACTTCAGCTTCGGTAAAAAGTATTTGCTTACCGGGTTTGAGTACCCATGCCGTGCATTCCAGAAAATCCCCGGAAGCAGGCCTCAAATAGGTCACATTAAAATCGATAGTGAGAATACGGTTCTCCTTCGATATGAGTGTATAGCTGGCATACCCGGCAGTATGGTCGGCCATAGCGGCGATCAGTCCAGCATGTGCGAAGCCGTCTTGCTGGCAAAGACGCTTTTCAAGCTTAATGCGCGTGACGAATTTGCCGGGCTTCAAAGATACGGGGATCAGTCCGATGGTCTTGGTAAACCCTTGCACCGCATCTTTTTTCAGAAACTCCAGCCTGGTTTTATCAGCCTTCATAGTGTGTCATCTCCAGTGCAATGCCATTGGTTCAGCCCAAATCAGCGGTTAACGCCGCGCAGATATTGAATGAAAGCGGCCTTGGGTATAAGTGCGTAATCCGATTAATCCAGGTTTATTTAAGTTATATCCCACTGGGCATTGCCGGTCGCAAATAAAATTGCCAATAAGACAAAATAAAGGACCATTGCTATAATGCCTATGACAAAAAGCACCTTGCCCCATTTATCCCAGGTCTGCTGTGTTTTTTTGAAGCGCTCAGCACTCTCCCACTTCTTGTTCCTCCATGCCCACTCCTTTCCTTTGGCGCCCAGCACAAAAATCCAGACTAAACCGAAAAAGGGAATGAAGGCTAAAAACGCTATCCAGGTCGAGTTAAAAATGCCCCATATCCAGGTAAACGTGAAGGCACCCCAGCTCCAACCCCCGAGTTGATCGGGCAAGGCCGTTTCGCCGCCCTGCCCGGAATTGTTTACGATAGCAGCCTCAGTTCCGGAAGGGGAAGTTGTTCCCGTATTTACCGTGATGGAGATCGGTTGCTGTGCGGCTCCGACCGCTGAAGCGGCATCAGCGGGTCTTACAGCTTCTTCGGATCTATGAACAAAGACTTTATCGGCACAGGGAGGACAATAAAATTTACCCTTTATCGCGGTTTTACATTCAGCGCAGATCAACCGGCCGCATTCCACGCAAGCTCCCACAGGTTCACGATCGGGATGGTAAGCACATTGCATAGCCATCGTTCAAATCCTCCGCAGCGTATTTTAACCTCAGAAAAAGAAGTAGACATTATTAAAACATATCGATAATGCTTAGTCCAATATAAGGGCATACTGTCCCCCTAATATTGGAAAGAGCCATTGAAGTTTTGTCGTGATTATAGAATCAGTGTCAGGGACGCTGGGGCAGTGCCGGCCGGGAGAACTGGGCTTCCGTGGTGTAGCTGCTGCACAGCACGTCGGATGTTGGTGCAACTGCATCGGGGCCCATGCAGCCCATAGCCGCCTGCGCAATTAACTGCATCAGGCTATGGCTGCTCTGCGGCCCGTTAAAAGTAAAAGTCGGGGCCTGAGCATCGAACTTGTCTGAATAAAATTTGCCGCTGTAGTTCAAATCGAACGGGAAACTCTTGTTTTCTTGGCTGGAGGCATTGAGACTCATATATATGGAAAATGTCCCTTCCTCCTGACCTAGGCCGACGCTATATCTTCCGTTCATTGTTACTTTGGCGCTGCCCGTTAACTGTGTCCCCTGTTCGTTCAAGGAGACGGGGACGGTCTGGTCGCAGGTCAGCGTATAGTCATTATCGTTCTTGACATCAATCGACATCTTCGAGAATATCTGGTCCAGTATGACGTTTACCGCCGTGGCCCATTCGCTAGCTGAAATTTCGCAGGTGCCATGGCCCTGGATGAGCTTGCCGTCGATCAGGACGCTGGAATCGCCGGAGACTATTTCGAAACTGTTCGCCCCGCAATCGCAGCAGGTCTGTCCCACATCGCCCACGCGAGCCGCAGGCATTCCATCGATCGTCACTTCGGGGCTTCCGTTGGCTATCGGGCCTTTTACGTCCGTGGGATCGCTGGGGCAGCCATGCGCAACCGTTGCGTCTGCTAAGTCCCCGACCTTGGCGTAATTGGCAGGCGAGACCGCCTGGACAGGATAATTCTGTGTGACGTTCTTGCCTCCCACCATAACCGACAGCGTAATGGTATTGGCTCCTGCCTGGGAGAATGAGGGGTGGCTCAGCTTGCCGGTCGACGGCTGGAATGTGCCGCTTCCGCTCCAGTTTACCTGGTCCGACATATCCTTTTCGTTCGATTTGCCCTTATTTTCAATATACCTGGCTCCGAAAACCCAGCCTTTTGTGAAAACTTTCGGGCTCTGACCGGCGGGATACGTCAATGCCAGCGACACCGCCCCCACCCCGGCTACATCCTGGGTGGTTGCAGCGCTTTCATTGGCTGTCCCGCCCGAGCTGCCGAACTGCGCCGGTTTAAAAGGAATATTTAATTTGCTGACTGCCGAGGCCAAGGGTGCAGGGAGACTGCAGGTTACGAGGACATAGTTTGGCACGGAGCTGCCGATGAAGAAGATGAAAATGCATGCAAAGAGCCTGAATTTTTTCATATTACACCTGCACTATGGAGTTAATGAATACCGCGTGCCTTTTATTTAGTGTTTGCCTGCTCTGATGCCGCAATATAAATTATACGAGCAGGGTTGTCAAATCATGCGAACAAGTACACAAAAACACCTCAAAATGCGATGGGCACTTTGCCATCCTTCAGGGACGTGGTAAGGTAATACTTAGCAGGTGGCACAGAGGAAGAATGAGGGCAGAAGTAGAGGTCATAGACGTTGCGCTGGCCCCGCCGGACGGGGTTGAGGCGAGTTTAGTGGAGAAAGTCGCAGCTATAATCAGCAAAGAACTCTATGAAACACGCCTTTTACTAGCTGGGAAAGTTCCCAGAATCGTTGCTCGTTACCCAACTGTTGAGGCGGCAAAAGCCGTCGTTCAAAGTCTGAATTCTCTCGGTATCGCGGCATTTATGTTTGAAGACGCTGAGCTTCATAGGCCCTCTGCCGGACCATTTAGGGCAACGAGTCTGAAACGTGACGATGGAAAGGTCACATTCCGGGACAATAATAATATAGAAAGGAGCATGCAGGCGGGGGATGTATTTTTGATTCTTCAGGGGACGATACAAACATACACAGAGAATGAGTCAACAAAGACCAGAATGAAATTTAGTCTGCCCGGAACTATTCTAACAGGCGGCCTTCCTGTCTGGCGCAAGGTCAAGGAGAAAACCAGGGACGTGGCCGTTCAAACAGCGTCTTTCATACGGCTATATGAACGGTCGTCGATGGACCCCAGCATAGAGATCCTGCGGGGTGATTTCGACTATTCGTTTCTAGGCCAGAAGATGACTTCCTCCTCCCTGTTAAACCTGAACGCTACTGTTGCAGAACTCAGAGCCGCATTCCCACAGGCGGCTTTCGATGGCCGGCTGTCAAAATCAATGGGAACGGGGGGGCCTTTCGCCTCCTCGCAGGATGGCATTGAGGTAATGTGCAGGTTGATATACCTGTACTACCAGTCGGTTATTGATCCGGGCTGACAGAGTAGCTGCGTTATGGGATTAACAGAGCAGCCGGCTACTTCAAGGAATGCAGGCCTATGCGGTTCCCTTCCGTATCAATAAATTGTGCCATGAAGCCGGCATCGCCAATGGCTGTCCTGGGATACACCACTTTCCCGCCGGTCGGGGCCACCCTGGAGAGTTCAACGGAAAGGTCTTCACAAAAGAAATAAATTGTTATGCCGTCCTTACTGGGCTTAGAGGATTTAGACTTAAGAAGCGCTCCACTGGACATAGGGGCGTTTTTTTCCATTGGAAATGCAGCATACTCCGTGTCCGGCATATTCATGTCGGAAAGCTGTTTGCCGAAAACCTTACCATAAAAGGCTTTGGCGCGCGCAATGTCTTTAACCGGGATCTCAAACCAATCGACAACGTTCATCATTAACTTCCTCCTAATTTAAACAACTACCCGTCGTCTGTTGCGTCCTGGAAGATATTCATTCTCTCCGTCCACACTCCTGCGGGTTAGTACAAATAGAATTAAACATCCAAAATACAAACCGGTCAAATGACTGTCATTGAATGGTAAAGCAAGGGGCCTGCTGTTCCAACAGCAGGCCCGTCTCTATTTCAAAATTCTAAACAGGACTATTCTTTCCTGATGATAGCGGATACGCCCTGGCCGCCTCCGCAGCACTGCGTGGCGAGGCCATATTTGCCGCCTTCCATCTTTAGTATCCTGGCCAGGGTACCTACCAGCCTGAGGCCGGTGGCGCCCAGCGGATGCCCGATGGCCACGGCGCCGCCCTTAACGTTCACCTTCTCTTCCGCAATGCCCAGTTCCCGCATGCAATAAAGAGCCACTACCGAGAAGGCCTCGTTTATCTCCCAGAAATCTATGTCCTTAGCTTTCATACCGGCATATTCCAGCGCTTTTCTTGAAGCAGGCACAGGGCCGGATCCCATGATAGTGGGGTCGACGCCGGCTACGCCGAACGATACAAAGCTGGCGATGGGCTTCATGCCCAGCTTTTTGGCCTTGTCGCACGACATGATCAGCATGGATGTTGCCCCGGCGTTCAGTGGAGAGGAGTTACCTGCAGTGATAGAGCCGTCCGGCTTGTAGGCCGGCTTGAGCTGCAGCAGTGTTTCCATCGTAGTATCCGGCCTTACGCAGGCGTCGTAATCATACATCTGTTTGCTGCCGGACGGCAGAGTGATCTCCACCGGCAATATCTCTTCTTTGAAGAAGCCCTCTTTCTGGGCTTTGGCAGCCAGCTGATGGGAGCGTAGCGACCATTTGTCCATCTGCTCCCGGCTGAAGCCTGCCAATTCCTGCAATTTCTGTGCCGTGAAGCCCATGTTCCTTGAAAAATCGATATCGTATTGCTTGTATCTCGGGTCGGCGCTTAACTTGGGGCTGATCTTCACAGACGGGTTTGCTCCACCCAGCGGGATGTGTGTCATATGCTCCATCCCGGCGCACAGCACCACGTCGGCGAAACCCTCTGAGATAGCCATAACGCCGGTCCTCAAGCCATCAAGCGAGGAACCGCATTGCTGGTCCACCTGCTGGCTGGCAATTTCGAAAGGAAGCTCGGCGAAGAAAGTAGGCAGTTTCCCGCCGTATGTCCACATTTCCATCACCGGCCTGGCCACACCTACCACCGCCTCATCTATGACCTTAGGGTCAAGGTTGGTCCTCTTTATGAGCTCTTTCCACAACATACCTATGACTTCGTCCATGGTGTAACCATTGAGCAGGTCCTTCTCCGGTTCCTTGGGACGCGACCTTGAAAACGGCGAACGTAAATAGTCGATGATGACAACTTCTCTGTTTAACTTCATGTGTGTTTTACTCCTTTTACCCAAATAGTCCAGCGATGATTGTATACAGTTTGCGGGATATATGACAAGTCCGTCCGTTGTAATACGATCCTGTTAAGCCGGCTTTCCATCGTGGCAATGTAGAACCAATTGATAAAAAATTATATAATCTTGGTTACCAGCCCGGGCGTCAACCTGAATAGCGGCGCCCGGCCAGAGATGTACGCCGACTGTTATAATGAATAATCGTTATGGATAACGAGCATTCGATTAAAAGGCCGACCAAACTCTGGAACCGTGATTTCCTGCTGCTCTGGCAGGGTCAACTGGTCAGCCAGGTGGGACAGCGAGCCTTCGGCCTGGCCATGCTGTTCTATATAAAGGAGGCCACCGGCTCGGCCAGCCTGATGGGGCTGATGATGATGCTTTCCAGCCTGCCCGGCGTGCTCATGGGGCCGCTGGGCGGCACTTTTGCGGATAATTTCTCACGCAAAAGGATCCTGGTCTACGGAGACCTGATCAACGGGTTTTTTGTATTATCGCTGGCCGCTATGCTTTTCTATATGCCGCATATTATCGGCCTGGACGTGATCTGGCTGTTCGTGGTGGCCATGGTGGGCGCCATCATCTTCGCTTTCTTCACCCCGGCAGTTCAAGCCGCCATCCCCGACCTGGTCCCGGAGAATAAGCTCGACCCGGCCAATTCGCTCAACCAGTTGGCCCTGTTCGTATCTCTGTTCATAGGGCAGGGGCTGGGGGGCCTTCTATATTCGGTGACCGGCGCACCGATGCTTTTCCTGATCAACAGCTTCACCTATTTCTTCTCATCCGGCACAGAGACCTTTATCAAGATCCCCCAGGTTATCCCGGACAAGGCTAAAAAAGGCAGCGTAGCCTTCAAGACGTTTATTGCCGATACCAGGGAAGGCCTGCACTATGTCTGGAACCGCAAAGGCATGCGCGTGTTATTTTTAGTGGCGGCCATGCTTTACCTGTTTATCGCGCCCATGGCGCTATTATTGCCCTTCTATGTAGAAGACTATTTGAAGCTGAATGCCTCGTGGTACGGCTATCTACTGATGTCACTGGGTGTGGGCTCGGTACTGGGCTACGCTATCGCCGGGACGGCCAATATACGTGGCCGCGCCCAGAGCCGCATGATAATCACCTCTCTGCTGGGCGCTGCCATCGCCATGGGCATCCTGGGCTTCCTTACCCAGCCGTACATCGTGCTGGCGGTTATCTTTTTGGTCGGCTTGCTGGCCGGCATCTTTATGGTTAAGGCTACGACCATCCTTCAGCTATCCTCGAGCAGCGAGATAAGGGGCAGGGTATTCGGCTTGCTTGCCACCTTGACCAGCGGCCTGGCCCCGCTGGGCATGGGTATAGCAGGGGTTATCGCCGATATCGCCAATAAGAATATCCCGGCCATCTATGCCACTTGCGGGATTCTGGTCTTAATCCTGGCCGTTAGCATGTCATTTTCCAAAGAAGCCAGGGATTTCCTGACCCTTTCCAGTCCCAACAGTGAAAAGTGATTTAAACCGCCATCTTTTATGGTATACTAGTGGATACCACCATGAACTGGATCAGCCTTATCTCCATACCTATCGCTTATCTGCTGGGTTCCATATCTTCCGCCTACATCGTGGGCAGGTATAACGGCAAAATCGATATACGCGATGAGCCGGACGGCCGTATCAGCGCCGCCGCCGTCTACAGGCGGGTGGGCCCGCTGTCCTACATGATGGTGGTGTTTATGGATATTGGCAAGGCCATGCTGGCAGTCTGGATCGCCTGGTTGATGGGCGCCACATTTCTGTTGATACTGCTGGCGGGCATAGTCACTGTAGCAGCGCACCAGTGGTCGCCCTTTATCAAGTTTCAGGGCGGGCTGGGCGCAACCGTTATAGCAGGTGTGCTGGTCACCATAGCCACTGTGCCGACCATAATAGGCGCCGCCATTGCCGGTATGGTAGCCTGGATAATAAAAAGATCCAGCTACGGGTTCGGCATCGGTATACTAGCGATGGTCATCATATTTTTTGGTATGCAGTATGCCCACGTGGCGGTTCAGCCCTTTAATATAATTACCCCGCCCCCCTTCCCTCCCAACTGGATGCTGATCGTATATCCGCTGGTGTTGCTTGGCATGATGATCGGAAAAGCGCTGCAGATCAAATATAGGCCGGGCACCCCGATAATTGTAAAATAAGGACAAGAAGAGTTAGTTAACGACCATGTTTATCCAGGCTGCTGCAAGTTTAAATGCCTTTAAGGCCATCTGGGTGCCGCTGGTAGCCTGGTTCTTCGCGCAATTATTTAAGGTCGTTATCCACCTGGTCAATGAAAGGCGGCTTGACCTGTCCTATATGTACAGCCCGGGAGGCATGCCTAGCGCCCATGCAGCGCTAATGGCCGCCCTGGCCACCACCATGGGGCTGCTCTACGGGTTCGATTCACCCTACTTCGCTATTTCACTGGCGGTGGCCTTTATCGTGATGTACGACGCCGCCGGTGTGAGGAGGACGGTAGGATACCAGTCCACCATGCTCAACAAGATGCTGGACGAGCTTTTCAAGGGAAATAAAGAATTCACCCAGCGCCTTTCGGAGATCATAGGCCATTCCAAGTGGGAGGTGTTCGTAGGGGCCGTGCTGGGCATAGCAATGGCGCTGCTCTTTACCTGGCCCTGGTAATCTCGCCTTACGACGTCAGGCAAGAATCCTCAGATAGACAAATCCCCACTCAGGCGGTAGAATTTATTCCATTAATTGACCAGTCAACCAAAATTGGACAAAAGCCTGTAGCTTAGCGTAATCTATAGCATAATTTTTCAGGAGATGCGGTATGGATAAGGCATATGCTTCGGTTGAAGAAGCAATTAAGGACATTTTTGACGGCGCGGTCATAGCCTTTGCCGGTTTCTTTTCGGCCGGCAGGCCGATCCAGTTGACCAAAGCGCTGGCCAAAACCGGCGTCAAAGGACTTACGATCGTGGCCCAGCAGGTCGGCACGGGCAACGAGGAGATCCTGGAACTGGTAGTCAACGGCCAGGTAAAAAAGGTCATCTCCAACTATCCCTTCCCGCGCTCCGCCACCAAGGGGTTGGAGCATCCCTTCGAGCAGGCCGTCCGGCAGGGCAGCATACAGGTAGAGGTATACCCCATGGGCACTTTCGTCGAGAAGCTGCGCTGCGCCGGGGCGGGTTTGTCGGCTTTCTACACGCCCACCGGAGTGGGCACCGTAGTTGCCGAAGGCAAGGAAGTCAGGATTTTCAACGGTGTCGAAAACGTAATGGAGACAGCTCTGCCGGTTGACTTCGCCTTCGTCCATGCGTGGAAGGGCGACCGTGAAGGCAACCTGGTCTATCACTGCACCGCCCGCAACTATAATAACGTCATGGCCATGGCCGGGAAGGTCACTGTTGCCGAGGTGGAAACACTGGTTGATGCCGGCGGGTTGGACCCGGATTTTATCCATACGCCGGGGATATTCGTCAAACGCTTGGTCGAGGTCGGCAGGCCCAAATTGGAAAAAGCCAGCGTTTAGAGGATGTGATAATAGTGAATGATTTGAAGAAAGTTGTTATACCTGAGATGCCCCCGCTGGAGCGTGAGATGATCGCCCTCAGGATCGCCAATATGCTGGGGGACGGTTCCTATGTTAACCTCGGCATCGGCATCCCCACTCTGGTTTCCAACTGGATAGAGGGAAGGGACATTATCCTGCAAGCTGAGATAGGCATGCTCAAGAGCGGGCCGCTGGCCGAAGAAGGCCAGGAGGAACAGGACCTCATCAACGCCAGTTGCCAGTACATCTGCGCCATGCCGGGCTCGAGCTATTTTGATAGTGAAACATCGTTTGCCATGATCAGGGGCGGGCGCATGGATGTGGCAGTGCTGGGAGCCCTGCAGGTGTCGGCCAAAGGTGACCTGGCGGGCTGGAACAACCCCAGCCGCGGCCTGGGCAAGGTGGGCAATATAGGCGGCTCGATGGACCTGGCTGTTGGCGCCAGGAAGGTCATCGTCGCCATGGAGCATTTCACCCCCGGCGGCGAGCCCAAGATCATGAGCGAATGCAGCTACCCGCTCACGGCCAAGGCCTGTGTGGACGTAATCGTCACCAATTATGCCGTCATCGATGTCACGCCCAGAGGGCTGGTGCTGAAGGAAGCTATTCCCGGCGTCACCGCCGAAGACATTCAGAAAATGACGGCCGCTCCCTTGATTGTAGCCCCAGATTTTAAAGAGATGGAGCTATAAACAGGTTTGCATACGAACGTAGTCCGGGATTAAAATTAAGCTCTGGAGGGAATTACAATGGCCAACCAGGTAGGCAAAAAATACGTTTGCACGGTTTGCGGTTCCGAGTTTATCGTAACCAAGGGCGGCAACGGCCAGATAACCTGCTGCAACAAGCCCATGGAATTAAAGAAATAGAACCGGGTACCATTTTCAGGAGAGATAAAAATGGCAAACCAGCTTGGTAAAAGATACAAGTGCGATACATGCAGCACCGAGGTCCTCTGCACGAAGGCTGGCGATGGAACGGTCGCCTGCGACAGCAAGGACATGGAGCTTCAGAAGCCCAAGTCGCTGCCTTCTTCCGATTAATCCTATATCCCCGATGATATAATAGGGCTGTATGTCCTGCCCTGACGAAGTAAAGGCGCCCCTGGCGGGTATACGCGTCCTCGATCTGGCGGACGAGACAGCCGCCTTCAGTTCAAAATTACTGTATGACTTGGGCGCTGAGGTGATCAAGGTGGAGGGGCCCTCTGGAGATTCAGTCAGGCACAAAGGGCCTTTCTTTGGTAACACGCCCGGCCCTCATAGCAGCCTTTCGTTCCTCTATAACAATGGCGGCAAACTAGGGGTCAGCCTTGACCTCGAAGACCCTCGTGGCAGGCACAAATTGCTGCAACTCGCTACCGTCAGTGATGTCATAATCGAGTCTTTTGCGCCCGGTTACCTCGACAGCATAGGCCTGGGCTTTCAAGCGCTTTCAAATATTAACCCCAGCCTGGTGCTGGCCTCCGTAACCGGCTTCGGCCAGTCCGGCCCTCACAGCCGGCACAAATCGTGCGATCTCATTGCCTCTGCTGCAGGAGGGCACATGTACGTCTGCGGGCGTCCCGGGAAGCAGCCCCTCAAACCGTACGGCGAGCAGACCTACTATCTCGCTTCCCTGTTCGCTGCGCTAGGGGTAACGCTGGCGCTCAGGGCACGTGAATATAACGGCAGGGGTCAGCACATCGATATTTCCATGCAGGAAGCAGCGGCTGCTGCCCTGGAACATGTCCTCGTTCAGTATTTTTATGAGAATAGGGTTCCCTGCCGGCAGGGCAGCCTGCAGTGGAACAGTACGTCGGACATATTCCCGTGCAGGGACGGCTACGTTTTGCTGACCTTTAACCGGGAGTGGGATACACTGGTGGAATTGCTGGACCAGAAATCGATGGCTGCGGACCTCAAGCATCCCGCCTGGAGTTATGAGACCTTCCGCCGGGACCACATCGATGACATAGAGGACGTGTTTACTTTGTGGACGTGTATACAGAGCATCAGGGATATATTCAAGCTGGGTCAATCGATGCGCTTTCCCTGGGCTGTGCTTAACCGAATCAATGAAGTGGCTGCAGACGAGCAGCTCGACGCCAGGGGCTACTTCATAAATGCCCGGCACCCGCTAGTGCAGAAAGAATTCAAGGCGCCCCGACCGGTGATTAATTTTGCAGACGGGCCGAATTATATCTGGCAGGGGGCACCCTACCCCGGTGAACATAATGAAAAGATTAGCGAAATGATCCGGTCTGCTGAGCCGATACAAGTCTCAAAGCCGCTTAACAAAACCGCTATAAAAATGCCGCTGGAAGGTGTGCGGGTGCTGGATTTCACCTGGATGCTGGCGGGGCCCTATGCAACACGTATGCTGGCCGACTTCGGCGCGGAGGTTATCAAGATACAGTCGGAAAAGACGGCTACTGGCGCTGAGCAAAACGACACCGGTTATTTTGCCACATGGAACCGCAACAAGCTGGGCATCACGCTGGACCTGAGCAGGCCGGAGGCCCGTGACATCGTGCTGGGACTGGTCAGGAAGTGTGATGTGCTGATGGAGAATTTTACACCGCACGTTATGGACAACTGGAATTTGAACTATGAGCAGTTGAAAACAGCCAGACCGGACCTGGTTATGGTCAGCCTTTCCGGCTTCGGGCATTCGGGGCCCTGGCGCGAATTTGCGGCCCTGGGTCCGACCGTGCAGGCGCTGAGCGGATTGACTTCGTTAACCTCTTACGAGGCCGGCGCTCCCACCGGCCTGGGCTTTGCCTATGCCGACCATATATCCGGACTTTATGCCGCACTGGCCGTTATGGCGGCCCTGAGGCGGAGGGACGTTTCGGGTGCAGGGTCTTATATCGACATCTCCGAGTATGAAGTGGCCTGCAGCCTTTTAGGCCCGGCCCTGCTGGACTTCTCAGTAAACGGCCATATAGCCGCTCAGGCGCCCAACAGGCCGCTGGGGAAGATGGCTGCGCCCTATGGATGCTATAAATGCAGGGGAGAGGACCGCTGGATTGCTATGGCGGTTTTTGGAGATGAGGAATGGGAATCGCTGTGCAGGGTCATGGGCAGCCCGGACTGGACCCGGCTGGAAAAGTTCGCAGGCATACAGGCCCGCTTCGATAACTTCGAAGAGCTGGATGAAAAAGTGGCTGAATGGACCGCCCGTCACGAGCGGGAGCAGGTTGTTGAACAGCTTCAGGTTGCCGGTATTGCAGCGGCGCCGGTCAATGATGCGCGTGATCTGGCCGGGGACCCGCACCTGAAGGAACGGGGCTTCTTCATCGACCTGACGCACCCTATTCTGGGTAAGATACGCTCTGACGGCAATCCTATCAAGATGAGCGAGACTCCGGCCAGGTTTGAAAAGGCGGCGCCACTGCTGGGTGAGAGCAACAGATACGTTTTCCGGGATGTACTGGGGGTGGATGAGGAACGGTTCAAAAGCTATCTTGAAAATGGCGTGATAGGTTAGGAGACCCCGCCGTACACAACCTTCCCGGCAAGCACGGTCATCTCTACATTTATGTCTTTCAGCTCCTCTATGTCCACCTGGAAGGGGTCGGCGTTCAGGACGGCCAGGTCAGCATATTTGCCTTTGGATATGCTTCCGGCCTCCTTTTCCCTGAAGCACGACCACACCGCACCGGTGGTATAGAGTCGCAGGGCGTCCATCATAGAGATCGCTTCGCTCTTCAGCACCAGCTGGCCGGTCTCAGCCCTGCGTGTTACCGCGGCATAGATTCCCTTCAACGGGTCGGGCGGTGATACGGGAGCATCCGATCCGGCAGCCGGCTTCAATCCAGCCCTCAGCATGGTATTCAGGGCATACAACTGCCTGAGCTGCTGTGATGGCACAGTGGACAGGTACCTCTCACCGCTGTAGAAAATGAAAGCAGGATTGGTTACAATGGTTGCCCCCAGCCTGTGAAGCTGTCTGGTCGTACTCAAATTGCAGATTGAACAGTGCTCTATGCGGTGGCGCCGTGTTTTATCCGGCAATTCCCTTAGAGCATAGCCAAGGGCATTTGCGGCTGCTTTCACCGTGGTCTCCTCCACGGCATGAATTGCTATCTGCAGGCCTCGGCGGTGAATGTCCGAGACAAGCCGGTTGAGTTCATCCTGGGACGGGTTCAGGCAGCCCCGCACCTCGTCCAGCATGATCTTGACCGCCCCGCTCACCAGCCCGGTTTCCTGGTCATAAAGCGGCAGGCCCGGTGCTTCTTCGATGCCGAACATGAGGATGGTCCTGGGTAAAAAGATACCCCTTCTTTTCCAGTCCAGGAATTGCTTCCAGCGTGCCAGGCCGTTGCCTGGCGAAGCGTCCTGCACCGCGGTTACGCCCAGTTGCAGGAGGGTTTGCCCCGCCCTTTTCACGACGGTATCCAGTTCGTCTGAGCTAATGGGTGGGATAGCGCTGCTGAGGTAAGCGCCCATGCCGTAGAGCAGTCCGTTGGGCAGGCCCGTGCCGAGGTCTCGCTCTATCATACATCCGGGCGGCTCCTCGCTCTCGCTATAGATGCCGGCAAGGGACATGGCCGGCGTATTTAAAACATGCGCATGGCCGCTGCGGTGCGTCAGTTTGACAGGATGATCAGTCGTTGCCCTGTCCAGGTCATGCCGGGTGGGATGCCTTTTTTCGGCCAGGTAGAACTCGTTATAACCGGCGCACCTTATCCATTGGCCGGGCGGCGTGCTTGCGGCCGCCTGCCTGATCTTCTGCACTATATCCTCGATCGATTTTACGCAATCAGGGCCGAGGTTGATATTGAGCAGGCTCTCGGCGTACGCTACGATATGGCAGTGTGCATCGTGGAAGGCCGGTATGACCGTCCTGCCCTTGCAGTCGACCACCTGAGCTGAGGGAGAGGCCAGCCTGCGCTCGATATCCCTGCTGCCGACCTTCAAAATGCGTCCATCTCCCATATAGACAGTCCTGCCCCGCTGGCGGCGGGCGTCGAGCGTCAACGCGTTGCAGTTGCGCAGCACCAGGTCTGCCTTACAGCTTTCCATCCCTTATATCCTGGAAATACCTGTTCAGTCCATCGTAAAAAGCCCGTGCATTGTCTTCCAAGTCAGGAGGCGGCATGAGTTCTGCTTCGGACGGGTGATATAATTCCTCTTCCCCGATCGGCAGCACGGGCAGCGGCGTGTCCGATTTCCCATCCCAGCTTTGGGCAAAAGGCAGGCCGATCCTGCCCAGTGGCGGGTCGATGGTGGCGTCCACCAGCACGTACCTGTCTTCGAGGTAAACCCTGCAGGCCAGGTGATTAACGGGCGCCATTTTTTGAGCCAGCTTCCACAGGTCGGGGGGATAAAGCTCCTCGAACTCGGCCCAGCGGTAGGGATAGACCGCGTAGAGGACATCCAAGCCCAGCTTTAAGAACATGTTGCACATCATCAGGTGCTTGGGCGTGCAGGAGCCCATATTGGTTTCCAGCATGCGCAGGTACTGGCTGGGGCTGTTGAGCTCCGGCAAAATGCCGTAGGGGATATCCCGTATCTTATAGAAGACCGTCACCATGGCCTGGCGTGGGCTTTGGCCCGCAGTCCACTCCCGCAGCTTGCGGCCGATGACATCTTCCGAGGGCATACGATATTTTAAACCATCCGGCCCACCGGTATAAGGTAGACCGGTGTTTCCGAGGCCGGCAGGCCTAGAATTTCGCGCGCCTTGCCGTTATCGAAGCCGCTGGCCGTGACCAGTCCCAGCCCCATGGCTGTTGCCTGCAGGGCCACGTTCTCAGCCACATGGCCGATCTCCAGGCTGGAAGCCCTTATAGCATGATCGCCGAATGTCTTGGTGGCTTTGTCATCCACTGACGCGATCACCACCAGGGCAGGGGCGGCGCTGAATACCTGCTGGCCCAGGCTCGCGAGCTGCGCCTCCAATGCTCCGCTCTTGATCAGTTCCAGGCTGTGTTCCTGCGGTTTGTAGGAGTACACGCCCGACTTTAAACCTTCCACATTGCCGGCTACCAGGTAGGCCTGAACCAGGTAAACGGCGATCGGCGAGGGAGCGGTACGCAAACCCTTGGCGGCAGTGATGCCCTGGGCCGCCCACAGAAGCTGCGATACATCCTGAAGTTTCAAGGCTGTTGTAGCGTATTCTCTGGTAGACCTCCTGGCGTGCAATGCCTCTTCCACTGACATAGTGCCCTTTAATTTGGCTGGCGGGAGCTTGATGATATCACCCATATCCATACCTCCAGAACTTTATTTCCCCGTTTATCAATAAGTTTATGGTTACGGGGGGCGGCGGTCAAAACCGCTGGAATAAATCCTCCTGCGGCATATAATATAGAACTGTCTGCGCAATAGGAGAACTCTCAATGGGGGTAACGATATGGATGTATTAGAGGCCATCAATTCCAGGTACAGCGTGCGCGCTTTTAAATCCGACCCGGTGCCCAGAAAAGTGCTGGAGGAGCTGCTCAGCCTGTCCTTGCGTGCCCCTTCGTGGGCCAATACCCAGACCTGGGAGTTAGCCGTTGCGGGCGGTGATGAGATGAAAGATCTGAAGGAAACCATGGCCTCCCGGGCTTTTGCCCAGGATGAGCGCGGGTCGGATATACCACGCCCTGAATGGACTTCACCCTATAAAGAACGCCGCAGGGAGAACGGCCTGCGGCTTTATGAGTTGCTGGGCATTCGGAGGGATGACGTGGAAAAACAGTTGAACTGGTTCGTAGAGATGTACCGTTTCTTTGATGCCCCCAATGCCATCTTCATTTTCACAGAACGTGATGTGAGCGTGTGGGCCAT
>JBEKVW010000051.1:0-15970 GCA_049513695.1 Dehalococcoidia bacterium
GACATCCCAAGCCGTGGGGCCTCATGCGTCTCAAGGCCTATTCCGTGCCCCAGGCCGTGTCCGAAGCATTCGCCGTAACCCGCCTTATCGATCATTTTGCGTGCGATACCATCTGCATCGGCAGCCGGCATACCCGCCTCGATAATCGATAAAGCAGCAAGCTGGGCTCCCAGTACTACATTATAGATTTTATAAAAATCCGTGTCTCCCTTTCCAATCATGAACGTGCGGGTTATGTCACTGCAATAGTCGTTATATCTGGCGCCGAGGTCGATTGTGACAGGCTCTCCTTCAACAATTAATTTGTCAGTGGGCCTGGCATGAGGTAGAGCTGCGTTCCGGCCTGATGCGACAATTATCTCAAACGGCAATGGCTCATATTTTTGATCTCGAATAAATTTCTCCAACTCCCAGGCCAAATGAATTTCACTTATCCCTGGACGCAGGTTGGAGCTTATATATGCCATGGTTTTATCGGCAATTTCGACAGCCCTGCTGATATGAGCGATCTCTTCTTTAGACTTGACCATTCGCAGGGATTCAACAAGGTTTTTCAACGGTTTAATCGAGGGTTCACCGGTTCTAAATATATGGCATAGTGATTCATATGTTGCCAGAGGCGTATAGTCAATTTCAATACCTAGCTTTTTTATACCCAACCTGCTGACAAGCCCAGGGAGCCAGCTAGCCATATCTCCTTGAATATAAATAACTTGGAAACCATCGGATTCCTTCCTGGCTTGCTCAACGTAGCGGAAGTCCACAGCCAGCAGGGTTTCTTTAGCGGAAATAACGATCCAGCCGGCAGATCCTGAGAAACCAGATAGGTACCGGCGGTTCACCGGCGAGCCTACAAGTAATCCGTCGATGTTACTGCCGGCAAATTTGTGCCTTAAGTCATTCAGCCTTTGCAAACTAATTTTCTCTGCAATATAAGTTATTATCTAATCAGTCAAGCCGCGTGATTTCATTCCACTTATTTATCAGCGGCCTGTTTGTCAGCAGCGAGGATTTTTTTCGTGGTCTTACATTTAGGGTAAGCGCTGCAAGCCAAAAATTTGCCGAAACGTCCGGACCTGATCACCATCGGCTCGCCGCAGTTGGGGCATTTTTCATCGGTCGTTTCAGGTTTGTTATCGCTGCCCTTTTCTTTTCCGCCACCGAAGGGTTTTTTCTGCATCGTCTTTTTTCCGCTGCATTTAGGGTAGTCAGGGCAGGCTAAAAATTTCCCGAACCTGCTTTTGCGGACCACCATATTTTTAGAGCAAATAGGACAGGGCTCATCGGATACCTCAGGAGCAGCGTTATCTGAAGTCCCAGAAGATCCCCTGAACGAATTAATTGATTTCTTTCCCATGCACTCAGGGTAATTACTGCAGGCCAGGAATTTGCCGTATCTGCTGGATTTCATCACCATGGGTTTGCCGCATTCGGGGCAGGTCTCCTCGGATTTTATGATTATCTTTTCCAGCTTCTCCTGTGCGTGTAATAAGTCCTTCTCGAACGGCGTGTAAAAAGACCTGATTACTGAAACCCATTTCATCTTGCCTTTGGCTATCTCATCCAGCTCATCTTCCATTTTGGCAGTGAAATTGAAGTCCACGATATTGGGGAAGCTCTTTACCAGCAAATCATTGACTATAAAGCCTATTTCCTCCGGTTTGAGCTTTCCTGTGTCTTTATAGACATAACCTCTATCAACGATGGTCGAGATTATTGGAGCATACGTACTAGGGCGGCCAATGCCCTTCTGCTCGAGCGATTTAATCAGCGTCGCTTCGGTATAGCGGGGAGGAGGCTGTGTAAAAAACTGCTCCGGATGGAGATCAACCAGGCGCAGCCATTCATTTTCCGTTAACTTTGGAATCCTTGTAGTGGTACCTTCATCGTATTCGTCCTTTTCTTCGTCCCTACCCTCGATGTAAAGAGCCATAAATCCAGGAAAACGCAAGGATGAAGCTTTGGTTTGTAGCAAATATGCTTTTTTCTTTTTACCTAACTGTGCGTGTATATCGACAGTCAGGGTATCATAGATGGCAGCAGCCATCTGGCTGGCGATAGCCCTTTTCCAGATCAATTCATATAATAGGTTTTGTTCTTTATTTAAATAACCTTTGATTTTCTCCGGAGCCCTGTGAGTCTTGGTCGGCCGTATGGCTTCGTGTGCTTCCTGTGCCATTTTTACTTTCTTGGTAAATGCTCTGGCCGTCTTGGGTAAATATTCACGCGAAAAGTTACTATGAATGTATTCCCGTATCTCTTCTACCGCCGTGGCAGCCATGTGGGTGGAATCGGTACGCATGTAGGTGATTAATCCGGTGTTGCCTTCCTCGCCGATGTGCAGCCCTTCATATAGCTGCTGGGCAATAACCATGGTTTTCTTGGCTGTGAAATGCAGCTTGCGCCACGCTTCCTGCTGCAGAGTGCTGGTTATAAAAGGCGGGGCCGGGTTACGCGGGACTTCTTTCTTCTGAATTACCGCTACGGAATACTCAGCCTCCCTTAAGTCCGCAAGGATTTCATCGCATCGATCCTTGCCGGGGATATCCAGTTTCCTCTCACCCACTAAACCCACAAATGACGCTCTGAAGCTTTTCTCTCCGGCGCCTTGTTTGGTCAGATCGGCTTCTATGGTCCAGTATTCAACAGGAATAAAATTCTGAATTTCTCTTTCCCTGTCAACAATTAGTCGGACTGCAACTGATTGAACGCGCCCGGCCGAAAGGCCTTTGAGCACTTTTTTCCACAACAGCGGACTGAGCTTATACCCTACCAGACGGTCCAGCACCCTCCTGGCCTGCTGTGCTTCCACCATTTTCATATCGATAGTGCGAGGGTTGTCAAATGCCAGTTCCACAGCTTCTTTGGTTATCTCGTGGAAAGTAACCCTACGCAGGGGTATCTTGTCTTTTTCAAGATTGGCAGCTTTGATAAGGTGCCAGGAAATTGCTTCGCCTTCACGATCCGGGTCAGTGGCCAGGTAAATAGCCGAAGCGCTGTTGGCCAGCTCTTTGATGTTGGTGATAACCGGTTTGCGCTCGCGTATATTCCTGTATTCCGGTTCAAAGTCCTTGTCGATTTGTATTCCCAGTTTATCTTCGGGTAGGTCGCGAACATGTCCCATGGAAGCCTTGATAACGTAGTTTTTACCTAGTATTTTAGTCAGCGTCTTGGCTTTTGCCGGGGATTCCACAATAACGAGTTTAGTAGTCATAAATTTACTTATTTACCTTTTTTACCTTAAATTATTACTAAGCATATAGCTCATGCTGCCTATTTGCCGCACCAAGCCCTTGAACTCCATTATAGCCAGATTGCTCATAACGATAGAAGTATTCAATCCGGTATTCCTGCAAATCTCATCTACGTGGGTTGGTTCATCTGTCATGCATTTTATTATATGCGATTCTATTTCGTTGGACGCAGCCAGCTCCTCCATCACAAGCTGCTGAGAGACCACCGATAGATTCAACTCTTCGATTATATCCAAATGGTTTCTGACCAGCTTAGCCCCCTCTTGGATCAGCTTATTGGGTCCCCTGCTCATAGGGGATAGGACACTTCCCGGGACGGCAAATACCTCCCTGTTTTGCTCCAGGGCAAAATTGGCTGTGATGAGAGCGCCGCTGTTTTCTCCGGATTCAACTACCAGCACGCCGCTGCTTAAGCCGCTTAATATGCGGTTACGCCGAGGAAAATTATCGGCTTTCGGCTTTATTCCCAAAGGGTATTCGCTTACCAGCGCCCCGTGTTCCATGATTTCACGCGCCAGGTTTAAATTCTCCGGTGGGTATACTATGTCCAGCCCGCTGGCGAATACTGCCACCGTTTGACCGCCGGCATCCATGGCAGCCCTGTGCGCCGCCGTATCAATTCCCTTGGCCAAACCACTGACAATATTAATATTGTTCAGGGCGAGACTCTGGGCCAATTCTTCCGTGACCTGCCTTCCATAAGCAGTAGCCCGTCGGGTACCCACGATAGCTATACTGGTTCCGGTTAATGCCTTGAGCATACCCCGCACATATATTACAGCCGGATAATCATGGATCTCTTTCAACAGCGGAGGATACTCCGGGGAATTGTAGGGTATGACCTTGATATGGTACTTCTCAATGAGTTCCAGCTCTTTTTCAAGAGATATCTTGGTGCGATAGGCAATTAAGCCATCGGCAATTTTGTCATCCAGGCCGGCGCGTATAAGTTCGTTTTTTGTAGCTTTCCATGCACCTTCGAGACAACCGAAGTGGTCTTTGAGTGCATTGAGCCTCACCTTCCCGATGCCGGGCGTTCTGGTAAAGCCTATCCAGTATTTTATTTCGCTGTCCTGCATAAAAATCGAGTTATTTTAACACAGCTATATAAAAGCCAACACTATGTGATGCTTTGCATGCAGGTATGCAGTAGCGAACTGCCATTGAGAAGCATGGATATTAGGAATTTTTTTAATTTTCTTCGGCACCGCTGAGAAGTTTTTTAATTTCAGGAATAACGGCGGCGGCAGCACTATAGCCGGCTTCAATGGCTTCTGGCCCGCGGTGGAACTCGAAAGCTTCAATATAGCCGACATCCGGCTCGATGATTATATCGGCTTTAAGTATGCTGGCCTTAATTATCTGGTATTCCATGATATAAATGGACTGTATCATGGTATTAAAAATGCTGGGCGACTTATCGGACTTTTTTTCTCCCGTCAGCCCGAAATGCCTGCGTCTAGTAACATCGTTCAATACATTTACAGCGATTACGAATGTGGTGCCCATCGACCGAACTACGTTGGCAGGTACCGGGTTTACGGTTCCTCCATCCACCAGATAGGCCGAGCCGTATTTGACCGGGACAAAGACAACAGGAATAGAAATGCTGGCCCTGACGGCCTTTAGCAAGGGGCCTTTATTTAATATCATTTCTTTGCCGCTTCTTATGTCGGTAGCTACGGCAGAATACGGTATTTCGCAATCTTCTATCTGCTTGTCACCGATAATGGATTTTAAGAAATTCTCAACCCTTCCTCCATGCAAAATACCCGCACTCAACAGGGTGAGTTTAGGGTCCAGTAGCTGCGCCAATTTTCGCAGGTTCGACTTTAGGGCTATATCTTCCAACAATGATATATTGGTATCTGCTGCATAGCATGCCCCTACCAGCGCTCCCATGCTGGTGCCGGCAATCATATGAATAGGGATGCCGGCTTCTAAAAGTGCTTTTATCACACCGATATGCGCTAAACCACGCGCTCCGCCGCTTCCCAGCGCCAGCCCAACTTTTAAATTAGTATCGTTTATGTCGTTCATCCCGCCAAGCCGATGCAATATGGCGGAGAGGGTGGGATTCGAACCCACGGTAGCACGAAGCTACACGCGCTCTCCAGGCGCGCCTGTTAGACCACTCCAGCACCTCTCCATAGGGCATAAAATATGGCGGAGAGGGTGGGATTCGAACCCACGAGGCTCTCGCCCACCGCTTTTCGAGAGCGGCACCATCAGCCACTCGGTCACCTCTCCGCTGTCAGACAATTATATCATCCCATTTATAATGGAAAAAGCTAAAACGCCTTTGTATGTATTATTTACTCCGTTAAATTAACGGGTAAACAGATTTGCCAAATAAAAAATAAAATTGATATACTGAATAACCTGGCGTTGGAATTCCATACGACGTTGAATACTAGGTAAATTGTCTGCCCCTGTAGCTCAGGGGATAGAGCGCCGGCCTCCGGAGCCGGGTGCGAGGGTTCAAGTCCCTCCAGGGGCGCATCGAACCCGTAAATTTACTTAATGCAAAGTATATGAAAAAGGACACTTCGATTGAAATTCGTTGGCACGGGCGGGGTGGACAGGGTGCTGTCACATCTGCCGAACTGATCGCCCTGGCTGCCATACACGAAGGAAAATTTGCCCAGGCTTTTCCCAGCTTCGGCCCGGAAAGACGCGGAGCGCCTGTACTCGCATTCGACAGGATAGACGCGGAGAATACGATCCGTATTCGATCCGGTGTCGTTAAGCCCGATATCGTCGTTGTCC
Source organism: Dehalococcoidia bacterium (assembly GCA_049513695.1). Taxonomy (GTDB): domain Bacteria; phylum Chloroflexota; class Dehalococcoidia; order GIF9; family UBA5629; genus UBA1162. Next base: position 6,024 of record JBEKVW010000051.1, read on the forward strand.
TGGACCCCGGGCTCGTCACACTCATAAATGTAACAGATGGTTTAAAGCCGGGAGGTTGCCTGGTGGTTAATAGTACGAGGTCGGTCGAGGACCTCCAGCAGGAATTCAGCGGTAACTGGAAGCTGGCAGTAGTTGATGCTGCTTCAATTGCCCGTGAGCTGCTGGGTGTTAACATAGTTAATACCACCATGGTGGGAGCCCTGGTCAAGGCCGCCGAGGTAGTTAAATTTGAGTCCTTGAAAGCGCCACTTAACGAGAGATTCGGCGCCCGTGCTGGGGCTAATTTCGAGGCCTGCATGCGTGCCTACAATAGCACGGTTATAAGTCAAATAACCACGACCGGAACGAAAAAATCCAAATCATTTGCAGTCGAAAAAATTCCTGGCTGGCGTCAGTTACTGGTGGGATGCATGGTTACCGAACCGGGCAATACCAAAAAGTTCGGTACCGGGGACTGGAAATCTCAGCACCCTGTTTGGGACGACAAGAAATGTATAAAATGCGGAATATGCTATCTGGTTTGCCCTGAGGGATGTATCCAACCGAATGAAGAAGGATATTACAGGGCTAACCTGTTTTATTGTAAGGGCTGTGGAATGTGTGCCCATGAGTGCTGGACGCAGGCCATAAAAATGGTTGAGGGAACATAATCATGACGTCCAAGCGTGTCGGTATTGAATCATCTTTGGCAGTCTCTGAAGCTGTAAGGCTGGCAAACGTCGATGTGATTGCGGCTTACCCTATTACCCCTCAGACACATATAGTTGAGAGCCTTGCGGAAATGGTCGCCAACGGGAAGTTGGATGCGGAATACATTCCGGTTGAGTCCGAGCATTCTGCCATGAGCGCCTGTCTTGGGTCCTGCGCTGTTGGAGCAAGGACTTTTACTGCGACGGCCAGCCAGGGCCTAATATTGATGCACGAAGTGCTGCTGGTTGCCGCTTCCCTGCGTCTTCCGATCGTAATGGCAGTTGCCAATCGGGCCCTTTCAGGCCCTTTAAACATCTGGGGAGACCATTCCGACGCTATGATAACCAGGGATGCAGGATGGATACAGATCTTTATTGAAAACGGTCAACAGGCCTTCGACCAGGTGCTGTGTGCGTTTCGCATCGCCGAGCATCCCGATGTTCTGCTTCCAACTGTGATTAACATCGACGGCTTCCATGTATCGCATGTCATCGAACCTATTTACATACTGGACCAGAAATCGGTTGACGAATTCCTTCCGTCGTACAAACATCCCCGTCCTCTGGATCCGGATGACCCTATAACGATGGGTTGTTTTGCTGCTCCGAATCTATATACAGAGGCTAGAAAGGCGCTGGATGAATCAGTACGCTCCTCCAAGAAGGTAATTCTTGATACATGGAAGAAATATGGCGATCTCACCGGCCGTTACTATAATCCGGTAGAAAAATACAAGGCTGACGGCGCTGAGACAATTCTCGTCACCATGGGAAGCTACAGCGAAAATGCCATGATTGCTATTGATGATATGCAGGACGATGGCAAGAAAATTGGTCTGGTCAGGTTGCGCCTCTGGCGGCCGTTCCCTTATGAAGAAATACAGGAGGCCCTGTCCTCTGCTAAAAATGTTGTTGTCCTGGATAGAGCCATCTCACTGGGCGGGCCGGCGCCGGTTTGCTCGGAAATCAGGGCTGCGCTTTATACCCTGGACAAAAAACCGCAGGTGGTTAGCGTTGTGGGCGGCCTTGGCGGCAGGGACATATCCCCCGACAACTTCAAAACGCTCATCGATCTGGCCATGCAGAAATTAAAGGCCGGGGAAACACAGGAGATAATCATGTTTGGAGTGAGAGAATAGTGGAAACACTTGCCATATATGCGCCCAGACTAGTCACTGAACGTGACTTTTTTGCCTCAGGACACCGCGCATGTTCCGGTTGCGGTGAGGCTCTGGCCGTTCGTTACGTGTGCAAGGCGCTGGGCAGAAACACCATAATCTCCAACGCCACGGGTTGTATGGAGATCGTATCCTCTCCGCTGCCCGAGACTGCCTGGGAAGTGCCCTGGATACATACTCTATTTGAAAATGCTTCAGCTGTAGCATCCGGCATCGAGTCAGGTATTAAAGCTCTGAGGCGTAAGCATGGATATACCAAAGAAGTGAAAGTGGTGGCCATGGGTGGAGATGGCGGCACAGCGGATATCGGCCTGCAATCATTGTCAGGCGCATTGGAGCGTGGCCACGATTTTATGTATGTATGCTTTGATAATGAAGCTTATATGAATACAGGCATTCAAAGGTCCAGCGAAACTCCCTTCGGCGCATCTACTACCACTGCTCCAGCCGGCAAGTTCAGCATGGGGCAGCACACCCAGAAAAAGAACATGCCGGCAATAGCTGCCGCACATAATATTCGCTATGTAGCCACATCATGTTCGAGCTATCCGTTCGATATCATGAATAAAATCGAGAAGGCCAAACAGATAAAAGGGCCCTCGTATATTCATATTTTATCCGTTTGCCCGACCGGCTGGCGCACCGCCTCAAACCTTACTATCACGATGGGCCGCCTAGCTGTCGAAACCGGTATTTTCCCTATGTACGAAATAGAGGACGGTAAGTACACACTTAACTTCGATTATCCTAAACTCAGACCTGTAGAAGATTACCTCAAACTGCAAGGTAGATTCCGCCATTTAACCAAAGAGAATACAGCTGAAATTCAGGAACATGTACTGAATGAATTTAACAGGATAAGGCTGCTAGCCGGGAAAAAGGTCAAATGAAAGACGCTGTAACATCCATAATCAAGAAGTACGGTGACGATAGAAGTCAACTTGTATCTATATTACAGGATATACAGTCCGAATATAATTACTTGCCTCGAACAGCCCTCGATAAAGTAAGCAAAAAAATGGGTATTCCACAGAGTCAGGTATTTGCCATGGCCACGTTTTTCCGTGCGTTCAGCCTTAAGGAAAGAGGCAAGCATATCGTCAACGTCTGCCTAGGCACAGCTTGCCACGTCAGGGGTGGTGAGCTTATCTTAGACTCCTTACAGCGCCAACTTGGTATTAACCCAGGCGGGACGACGGCAGACCACAACTTCACCCTGGAAAGCGTTAACTGCATGGGCTGCTGTGCGACAGGGCCCGTAGTCAAGATAGGCGATGAATATTTTGGCCATATGACGAACGACAAAGTTGAGCCGATGCTGAATAAATTTAGATAGAGAAGAATTATAGATATGCCGGGTAAACTGAAGTCTCCTAAAGAACTTGAAGCGCTGCACAAGAAACTGGCCAAACGGTTAGAGACAGATAAAGCGCGTGTTTCGGTCTGCAATGGCACCGCTTGCCGTCCGTATGGCAGCAACCCCGTTGTCGAAGCCTTTAAAGCCGAGATAGATAAAAAAGGCCTGACGGACAAGGTCGTATTTAAGGTAACCGGTTGTCACGGGTTCTGCGAAAGGGGCCCCATAGCAATTGTGGAGCCGGGGAATATTTTTTATCAGAAGATAAAACCGGAAGATATACCTGAAATTCTGGACAAAACGGTTCTCAACAAACAGGTTATCAGCCGGCTATTATTCAAGGAACCGTCAACTAAGGCTGAAATTAAATCCCAAGCCGACTTGCCTTTCTACAAGAACCAGAAGCGCATCATCCTGGGCAATAATATCAGAATCGATCCCACCGATATTGAGGACTACATCTCCATAGGCGGATATTCCGCCCTGGCAAAGGCCCTTTTCGATTATCAGCCAGAGCAAATCATCGATATCGTTAAGCAATCGGGTCTGAGGGGCCGCGGCGGCGGCGGTTTTACCACCGGTGTTAAATGGGAGAGCTGCCGAAAAGCTCACGGCGATATCAAGTACGTGATCGTAAATGCCGATGAAGGTGATCCGGGGGCCTACGCCAATGAGGGCTTATTGACCGGCAACCCCCATAGCGTGCTGGAAGGCTTGATCATCGGTGCCTTCGCCATAGGTTCCCATCAGGGTTACATCTATGTTCGCAATGAATATCCTCTGGCCTTGAAGAACATTACAAATGCTATGGAGCACGCGAAGAAACTGGGCCTGCTGGGTAAAAATATCCTGGGTTCGGGATTCGATTTTGATGTTAGAGTCAATCGCGGTGGCGGCGCCTTTATCTGCGGTGAATCCACTGCTTTGATGGCGTCACTAGAGGGCAAAGTCGGCGAGCCTCGGGCCAAATACACGCATACTGTGGAGAAAGGGTTGTGGGACAGGCCTAGCGACCTGAATAACGTGGAGACCTGGGCCAATATCCCCCTGATTATCAACAATGGGGCTGATTGGTTCAAAAAAATAGGCACACCGACCAATACAGGCACCAAGATATTCTCTCTCACGGGCAAAGTTAATAATACGGGCCTCGTGGAAGTGCCGATGGGCATACAGCTCCGGGACATTATTTTCAATATAGGCGGAGGGATTCGCGAGGGCAAGAAATTCAAAGCGGTACAGACCGGTGGTCCTTCCGGAGGCTGCCTGCCGGAAAGCATGCTTGATATGCCTGTTGATTTCGATGCGCTGACCAAGGTCGGATCAATGATGGGGTCGGGCGGCATGATCGCGATGGACGAGAACAACTGCATGGTTGATATAGCCAAATATTACCTCACTTTCCTTGAGGAAGAATCATGCGGCAAATGCGTCCCCTGCCGCGAAGGCATCAAGAGGATGCGGCAGATATTAAATGACATAACGTCCGGTACTGGCAAGGAAAGCGACCTTCCCCTTCTTGAAGAGGTCGGGCACTGCTTAAGGGACAGTTCGCTTTGCCAGTTAGGTGGTTCGGCACCAAACCCGGTGCTGACTACCATGCAATACTTCAGGGAAGAATATATAGAGCACATCAAACTCAAGAAATGCAGGGCCGGCGTCTGCAAAGACCTGATAACCTTTTCTATTATTGAAGAAAAATGTCCAGATTGCGGCATGTGCGTGAAAGCCTGTCCGGCTGGAGCTATAACGGCTGTGGGTAAAAGGAAGCCGGTTGTGCTGGATCAGGCTAAATGCATTAAATGCCGCACATGTTATGAGGTATGTAAATTGGGGGCTGTTAAGATTGAGTGAATTAGTTACTCTAACTATAAACGGCAACAAGTATACGGCCGAAAAGGGCCAGTACATACTGCAGGTGGCCAGGGCGCACGGTATCAAAATACCTTCTTTATGCAACCTGGATGCAGTAGAACCTTACGGTGCCTGCCGGTTGTGTATCGTCGAGATCACGCGGGGAACCAGGAAACGCATTGTGACTTCATGCCTTTTCCCCGTTGAGGAAGGTCTGGTTGTCGAAACGGATTCCCCCAGGGTAGTCGGCAACCGCAAGATGTTACTGGACCTGCTGCTTGCAAGGTGCTCGGAAAATAGGGTTATTAAGCGACTGGCAGCCGAATACGGCATCGAAAAATCATCTTTCGAAAAGGAATACTGGACCGAGGAAAACTGCATTGTCTGCGGCCTCTGCGCCAGGGTTTGCGAGCAGGTGGTGGGTGTCAGCGCTATCAGCCTAGTGAACCGCGGCATAACCAAAGGGCCCGCATCTCCCTATCTCGAAAGCGCAAAGGCATGCATCGGTTGCGGCTCGTGCTTTTATGCCTGCCCGACCAGCGCAATTAAAATGGAAGACAAAGAAGGTTACCGTTATATTTACAACTGGCGGATAAAATACCGGCTGCAAAAATGCAAGGTCTGCGGCATTGAGTGGGCACCCGAAAAGCAGCTGGAATACATCCGCAAGAAATGGAACCTGCCCAAAGGGTTCTTCGACGTTTGCCCCAATTGCCGGTAATCTCGATCAGCTTACTTCTTAATACAGCTTTCTTGACTGCATATTAGGTGTAATCTATACTTTTGCCTTGCGGGGTGTAGCGCAGCGGCTAGCGCGCATGGTTTGGGACCATGAAGTCGGTGGTTCGAATCCACTCACCCCGACCAACTAAGACCAGCGGGTCAGCAGTCCGTACCTTACAGTTTTCTCAGCTCTTTTTTAAGTATCTTGCCGACAGCGCTCTTGGGCAGAGAGTCCTGGAACACAATCCATTTAGGCTGTTTAAAGGTAGGCAGTTGCGGCTTGCAGAAATCGATGAGCTCCTGTTCGGTGGCGCTTTCGCCTGGCCTGAGGACCACGAAGGCCTTGATCTCTTCTGCGTAGACCTTATCAGGCACCCCTATTACCGCGCACTCCATGACCTTGGTGCTGGTGTAAAGAATGTTTTCGACGTCAGACGGGAAGACGTTTTCTCCTCCCCTGATTATCAAGTCTTTCTTGCGGCCTGTCAGGAAAAGATAACCCTCCTCATCCAGGTAGCCGAGATCCCCCGTGTAAAGCCAACCGTTCTTGATCGTTCTGGCAGTCTCCTCCGGCAGGTTCCAGTAACACTTCATGACATTGAAGCCTTTTAAGACCACCTCTCCCCACTGGCCGGTAGGGACCTCACGGTCGTTATCGTCCAGTATTTTTATCCGGCTTGCCTTCTGCATCAATTTGCCGACTGATCCGTCTTTAAAAGAGCGCGCAAACATGGAAGTACCATAAGAGGCCAACTCAGACATACCCCAGCCTTCGCATATCTGGACGCCGAATTTCTGTTTCCAGGCTTTCAGAAGTTCCAAAGGCATAGGGGCGCCTCCGCACGACAAATATTTGGTAGCGCTCAAATCGTACTTATCGATATCGGGATGGTTGTATAGCATGATCCACATGGCAGGAACGCCGTCGAGGCTGGTGACCCTGAATTTGTCCATGCACTTGAATATTTCCACCGGGTCGAATCTCTTCAAGACTATCAGCTTGTCCGCCGTGTAAAACTTCAAGAACATCTACATCATTCCATAGATATGGCACAGTGGTAGAACAAGGAGGCAGACATTCGATAACTCTATACCTATGATGTCGAAATCTTTTCTGACTACTTTGTCCAGGCTGACATCCTTGGTGAGGGTCACCGACTGAGACCTGGCCGGGATGATCACCTCGAGTGTCTCGTAAAAACCCAGCAGAGTGTAGTAGAGCCCGAAATGAGTATGCACCACACCTTTAGGCAAGCCGGTGGTGCCGGCCGTGTATATCATGGCCGCATCGTCATCAGTATCCATGTCTTCGACGGCCAGCCGATCGGAGCAATCAGCTATTAGTTTATCGAAATTCAGAGTGCCCGGAACGCCGTCCTTGTCGATAAGTACTATGTTAGCCAGATCGGGCGCATTTTTACGAGCTGTATTGATCATCTGCATATAGTCGCTGGAAGTTATCAATACCTTAATGCCCGAATCGCGGTATAAGTGTGCTGCCTCTTCCCCCCGGGCGCTGGGATTCATAGGTACAATTATGGCGCCGATTTTAAGGACGGCCTGAAAAACCATCAATACTTGCGGACAATTGTATACCTGCGTGCCTACGCGGTCGCCTTTTTTTACGCCCAATTTTTTCAGCGCATTCCCCAGCCGGTTGGCAATACGGCTCACTTCGACATTGGTATACCATCGTCCTTCATAGTGAAGATATTCATACTCTCCGAACTTCGTTATATTATCATCGGCCAATGTCGCCAGATTCATCTAAGGGTCCTCCTTATTTGAAACGCTTATTATAGCGGGGGAGAGCCGATTTTGGTGGCGAAAACCGACTCTCCCCTGCAACCCAAGAGTGTTCAAGGGTCGGGAATAGTCAACTAGTAATTGTTCAGTGGACAGGCAGTTACTCGGGCCACTCGGTGGGAAGCTGCTTGGTGATGTTGGTTATTTCGTTGGCCGCCTTGGTATAGCGCATGATCTTAGCCATGTTCCCGGTGAGTTTGGACTGCTTTGTAATCAACGCCTGGGTGGAATCTAACTTCCCGGTAACTATCCTCTTCCATGTAGTGTAATTGGTGGATATCACGAATTCGGGTTTATATTTGCCGGGATCCGCGACGATCTCGGCTGCACGGCATTTACCGTGATAAAGGTCAACGTAGGCGTACATGGTTTCTTTTACAGGGCCGCCCTTCTCACAAATGAAATAGAAATCGCCCTCCCATGTCCTGGCCGAGTCCTCGTACGATTTGCTGGCATTGAGTGCATCCTTGTATAAATCCATCCACTCTTGAGTCATGTATTTTGCCATGATCACTCCTTTTACATTGATATTTACCGGGAATGCTTCCCCCGGATTTGGGTCCGTTACTTAAGTTGTCATCGCCCCATGTACCTCTCAGCGACTTAAACTAAACGTTAAACGCCCAGATACGCCTTCCTCACACCTTCGTCCTGCATAAGGTCGCCGGTTTTGCCTTGTAGCACCATCTGTCCGTTTTCCATAACATAGCCATAGGAAGCTAACATCAGGCCAAGCCGTGCGTTTTGTTCTACCAGCACAATAGTCTCACCCGAACGGCTTATCTCTTGAATCTTCTCGGCCAGTTGCTGGCGCAGCAAGGGGCTAAGTCCCAGGGAAGGTTCATCAAGCATCAGCAATTCGGGAACGGCCATAAGCCCGCGGGCTATAGCAACCATCTGCTGCTGCCCGCCGCTCAATTCGCGCGCCTTACACGGGAGCTTATCCTTGAGCATGGGAAACAGGGCCAGGACTTTTTCCAATGAGTCCTGGATACGTTTGGTGTCTTTGCATAGATAAGCGCCCATCTCCAGGTTTTCCATGACGGTCATGAGCGGGAACAACTTTCTGCCTTCGGGAATCTGGATAATCCCTCTGGCCGCTATGGTTCCGGGTTTCAGCCCGTTTATCTTCTCCCCTTTGAAATCGATCTCTCCCCTTTTGATTTTCACCAGCCCGCTGATGGCATTGAGGGTTGAGGACTTGCCGGCGCCGTTAGCGCCCAGGATAGTCACGAAATCACCTTTATTGACGATCAGGGTGAGCTTCCTCACCGCCACGTTCTTGCCGTACCTGATCCAGACGTTCTTCAATTCCAGCATGATTTATATCTTCTCCGTGCCCAGGTAGGCCTCGATGACCTCCGGCTTGCTCATCATTTCGTAAGGAGCGCCGTCGGCGATCTTATTGCCGAAGCTCAGGACGACCACCCTGGTAGCTATGTTCAGCAGCACTTTCATATTGTGTTCGATCAGCAGTACCGTAACCCCCTGCTGGTTGATCTTCTTGATGTTTTCCACCACGAACATGGCCTCCTGATGGTTCATGCCGGTGGTAGGTTCATCAAGAAGCAGGACGCTGGGATTAGCTGCCAGGGCCGCGGCTATTCCCAGCATGCGTTGGTAGCCGTGGGATAAAGCCGCTGCCGGCCTGAATGTCTCGTTAAAAATATCCAGCAGCCTCAGCGTTTCCAGAAGGTTGCCGACCACCTTTTCCTGCTCGTCTCTATAGGCCCTCGTATTGAAGAAAGCCTGCCAGTCGCTGGTCTTATACTGCAACCTGGAACTGATCATCATGCTCTCTATTACTGAAGCACCTTCGAAGAGCACATTCGACTGAAAGGTCCTGACGATACCCATTTTAGATATCTGATCAGGCCTCAGCCCGGATATTTTTCTTCCTTTAAAATATATGTCGCCGCGTGTAGGCTTGTAGTAACCTGAAATTAAGTTGATCAGCGTGGTCTTGCCCGAGCCGTTGGGACCCACGATGCCGAGGACCTCACCTTCCTCTACCTGCAGATCGATATCCTCGACCGCGGCCAGTTTGCCGAAGAGTTTGGTCACGTCATTTAGTTCTAATAAAGCCATCTCGGTAATAATCCTATTTATTCTTCGTCTTCCTGTGAGAATTCCCCGGGGATTTCATATTCTTCCGGCTCTTTAAATACCTTGCGCCAGAACTTGCCCCACAGGTTAACCAGACCGGTTCCCTTGGGGAGAAACAGCAGCACTAGCACGACCACAGCGCCGAACACTACATACTGAACATTGGGTACGGGCAGCTGGGTCAGGTAGTTACCCAGAGAATACAGTACTGTAGACCCTATGATCGCCCCTCCG
>JBEKVW010000052.1:0-15852 GCA_049513695.1 Dehalococcoidia bacterium
GCCGTGCTGCAAAAGCTGGGAAGGCCGCCGACTATAAAATTGAAGCGTGTCTTTACCAAGCTGCCGGAGATACAGGCCCGCAATATCGATCCGGCCACTTTGGGATATCTGGCGGGACGGCACGGAGGCGACACCGCCGGATTGATCTCCGCAGCGGGCGCCGGCGAGCTGGAGCGCATCGGCAACCTGCCCAACGTGTGGGCTGAGCTGCGCTGGGCCGCCAGGGAAGAAGGCGCCGTCCACCTGGACGATATTTTGTTGCGGCGTGTGAGGCTGGGCATGCTGCTGCCTGGTGGGGCGAAAGAGCATATAGAACATATACGAACCCTGACTCAGGCGGAGCTCGGCTGGAGCGACGAACGCTGGCAGCAGGAAGCCGGCAATTATTTAAATACCTGGCAGAGATATTACAGTCCCACGCCCGGCTGATGGCAGCTCGGGGCGGTTACTTGCTGAATCTTCTGGAGGAGGTCCGTTATGGCGGCCAAAGATGAATTCATCCCGGCATGGTGCGAACAGGTAGCGCCCACTCATTCCTTCCGCAGCCTTATCAAATACGGCGATCCCGCCGGCTTCAAACATCCCAATGCCGGCATGTTCCACCTGCTGAAAGAGACCTTCGGCATGACGGACAACGACTTCAAGAAGCCGGTACTCTCCATGGAGGAGTTCGACATCGAGATACCCTCCAAAATGCCGCAGGCACAACTCGACGTTCTCAAGGGCATAGTGGGCCTGGAAAACGTCCATACCGACACCTATAACCGCACGCGCCTCTCCTATGGGGCGGGCATGATCGATGCACTGCGCCTGCGCCACCGGGTGGTGGAAAACCTGCCGGACGTCATTCTCGATCCACGCGACCAAAAGGATATCGAGGCCGTTGTGAAGTACTGCGACCAGAGCCGCATACCGCTGTACGCGGCGGCGGGCAACTCCAGCGTGACGCGCGGCAAGGAGGCGGTTGGGGGTGGCGTCTGCCTGGACATGTGTGTCCATATGAACAAGGTGCTGGCGCTCAATGAGACCAATCAGACTGTGACCGTTCAGCCCGGCATCATGGGCCCGGAGCTGGAAGGGATATTGAATAATGCCCCGAGTACGCTGAAGGCCAAACGGGGCTATACCGTGGGCCATTTCCCGCAGTCGTTCGAGCATTCATGCGTGGGTGGTTGGGTGGTGACGAGGGGCGCGGGACAGAACTCGACCTATTATGGCAAGATCGAGGATATGGTGATAGCCCAGAAATATGTCACGCCTATCGGCAATTTCAAAACGCTGGAGTTTCCACGCTCGGCTACCGGGCCGGATTTAGACCAGATCATGATCGGCAGTGAAGGCACCTTCGGCATACTGACCAGCGTTACGCTGCGTCTGTGCCGCTACATGCCCGGGAATACGCGCCGTTTCTCGTACCTGTTCAGGACCTGGGAGGATGCCCTCAGCGCCTACCGCGAGGTCATGCAGGGCGAGTTCGGCCTGCCGTCGGTATTCCGCCTCTCCGACCCGGAGGAGACTGATGTGGCCATGCGTATGTACCATGTACAAGGCACGGTAGTTGACACGCTACTGCGTGCCATGGGTTACCTGCCTATGAAGCGCTGCATCTTGCTGGGCACTGTGGACGGCGATGGCTCGTTCACCGGGCTGGTCCAGAAAAAGATCAAAAGGGTTTTCAAGAGATACCGGCCTTTCAACCTGAGCCCGGCAGGAGTAACACGGGCGTGGGAGAAGAGCCGCTACACCGATCCTTTTATGCGCGAGGACCTGATGGATTTCGGCATCCTCATCGATACTCTGGAGTGCGCTGTTAACTGGGAGAACCTCCCCAGGGTGCACGAACAGGTAAGGTCCTTCATCAAATCCCACCCCAGGACCATTTGCATGACGCACATATCGCATGCCTATCCGCAGGGCGGCAATCTGTATTTTATTTTCGCAGCCAAAATGAAGGATATTAACGAGTACCTGGAACTGCAGTACGGCATACTGGACGCCGTTTTGAAGGCGGGCGCAGCCATGAGCCACCACCACGGCATCGGCAAGCAAACAGGGCCCTGGCTGGCGCAGCAGATAGGGCCGCAGCAGATGGACGTGATACGCGTGCTGCGCGACCATTTCGACCCGCACCACGTTATGAATCCCGGCGGCACGCTGGGGCTGGATATGTCCGAGGAGCAGAAGGCGAAGCGCTGGGGATTCCAGAAGTAAAATAGAGGAGGCCTGACATGGCTGAGAACCTGCTTTCTATCGATGTCGGTACACAGAGTGCACGTGCCCTGATCTTCGACCCGCGGGGCGCCCTGATCGCCAAACAACGTGTGCCCTACCAGCCTTATTATTCGGATGCGCCTGGGCTGGCAGAGCAGAAGCCACAGGTATACTGGCAGGCTCTCTGCCAGGCCTGCCGTGGGCTGTGGCAAAAGCCAGAGGTGAAAAAAGAGGGCATTGCCGCCGTGGCACTCACCACTCAAAGGGCTACAGTGGTTAATGTAGATGAGGCGGGAGAGCCGCTGCGGCCGGCTATAGTGTGGCTCGACCGGCGCCGCACGGAAGGCCTGTCGGCTCTGGGGGGTGTATGGGGCATCCTCTTTGCCCTGGCTGGGGCCAGTAAAACGGTGGCCTATTTGCAGGCGGAAGCTGAGGCAAACTGGATAATCAAAAATCAGCCCGAGATATGGAAGAAAACACATAAATACCTGCTGCTTTCCGGTTACCTGACCCATCTGCTGACCGGCCGCTTCGTTGATTCTGTCGGGTGCCAGGTGGGCTATATACCTTTCGACTATAAAAGCCAGCGTTGGGAATCTAAATGGGGTTGGAAATGGCAGGCAGTGCCCGTAGAACCTGGGATGCTGCCTGAGCTTGTTCCGCAGGCGCAGATGCTTGGAGAGATAACCGCCGGGGCGGCGGAAGCCACAGGCATACCGGCCGGCCTGCCGCTGATCGCAGCAGCAGCCGACAAAGCCTGCGAAGTACTGGGTGTGGGGGCGCTGGAACCGCATGTGGCCTGCCTGAGCTACGGTACCACGGCCACCATCGACACCACACATGATAAGTACGTGGAGGTCGTACCTCTCTTGCCTCCCTATCCGGCGGCGGTGCCCAGGCTCTATAGCTTCGAGATAGAAATATTCCGCGGCTATTGGATGGTGAGCTGGTTCAAAAACGAGTTCGGCCTGCGCGAGCAGCGCATATCCGCCGAGAAAGGCGTTGAGCCGGAGGTGCTGTTCGATGAACTGGTGACGTCAGTGCCGCCCGGTTCGCAGGGACTGGTATTGCAGCCCTACTGGTCACCGGGACTGCTCTTTCCCGGGCCTGAGGCACGCGGCGCTATCATCGGTTTCAGCGACGTGCATACTAGGGCGCATATTTACCGTGCCATCCTGGAGGGACTGGCCTATGCGCTAAGGGAGGGCAAGGACCGCACCGAGAAGCGCAGCGGCGTCAAAATCACCGACCTGCGCATAGCAGGGGGTGGAAGCCAGAGCGACGCCGCCATGCAATTGTCCGCCGATATATTCGGCCTGCCAACCGCCAGGCCTCATGTATTTGAAGCCTCAGGTCTTGGGGCAGCCATGGATGCTGCAGTGGGGATAAAGCTGCACCCCGATTTTAAGTCAGCCGTGGGGGAGATGACCCATCCGGGTAAAATCTTTAACCCGCATCCCGAGACACAGCAAACTTACGACAGTCTGTATCACGAGGTCTACCTGAAGATGTACGATAAGCTAAAGCCGCTTTACCGCACGATCGGGGAGATGTCAGGTGGAGGGCCTGAGAAAAAAGAAGACTAAGACCATAAGGGCAACCGTAACAACCAGTCCGGCGTAGGCTAGCCCGCGCAGATGGGATATTGTCTTATCGATGTCATTAAAGCGCCGAGTCGTAACGCCCCTCGTGTAGCGGCCGGTGAAAATTGCGGCCGGGATGATGAATATCCAGCCTGCGATGGCGAAAGGAGTTCCCAGTTCGGGGATCATTTTGCCGACTATACCGAACAGGGCTGCAAGCAGCATCTGGCCACTCCAAACCAGGCTGATGGCCATATTGGGCTGTATGAACATACTGGTGCGCCAGAGCGCGGGCACGAATCCCCATTTAGAAAATTCGGCGCAGAAGGGCAGTTTGACCAGGGGGGACAAAGACAGCAGCCAGAGGGAAGCCATCAGCAGGAGACCGATAGTCGGCCACCAGACCAGTATGGGCATCTGCCGGCTGACAGAAACAATTATGAGTGTCAGGATGAAGAATGCCAAACTAAGCAGTTCCATCCAGGTGGGCCGGTTAAATATAACCCTGTATAAGACTGTGATAGATACCAGGGAAAGCGAAATGATGGTACTGAGCCAGTGGCCTATGGCCGGGATGGAAAAGGTAATCCAGAATAGCCACCAGGGCAAGAAGAATATGTAGTTCCAGGCCATGCCGGGCAGGCGCAGCGGGCCGGCGGGACGGCAGCCGGCGGACAATACAGGCGGCTCAGCAGGCCTGTTACGAAAGGGGGAAAACAGCGGCCCGGGTGGGGGTTCGGAGTTGTCCCTCATGCTGAAATTCGCGGGACGCTTGAATATTTCGCTGAACTTGAGGAGCAAGTCGGTATCGCCTTCGGTTGTAAAGAGACCCTGAAGCAGGGCATCACCACCGGATAGCTCACCCTTGCTGATGCGTCGCCAGGTTTCCGACGGTGTGGAGATGATGAGGGAAGGATGGACGGCGGGACCTTTGCGAAAAGTGCAGGCGCCGGACTTTATGATGAGCTGGTAAACCCCTGGTTCCCGCCCGCTGACATTGAACTGGATGATTGCATCCAGGTTACCGGCGGCAGCCGGGTTGAATACCAGTGTCATACCTTCCAACAGCTGCCGGAAACTGAGATCGTCCGTATTTACTTGCACTTCCTGCTTCATCTGCGTTGTCCCTCTCTAATTCATTATTTTTCGTCCATATATTTTTCAGTTGCTTGAATACCTGTGTTATTTTAGCAGTCAACATGTTTCAAGGCTATTTGGTCGGCCAGTTGAAAATTTTGTGAGATGCCTTATGCGATAGATACTTTTGTCCGGCCGTTATGGGTCGGACTTTTTGCACCGCCACGCCCCGACCAATTAAACTTTAGAAAGGTCATTTTTGTTTACAGGGTTGTTTTTCGGCGGTTAAGTTTGTGAAAGAGACGCTGGATTCCTTCTGGGCAGTGCCAGCCGAGGATCTGATGCGTGGGTTAGAGACCACGCAGAAGGGGCTGTCAGCCGGTGAGGCTACAGCCAGGCTGGCGCGCTTCGGTCCCAACTCCCTGGGGCCGGCAAAACGTTTCACGACCCTCTCGCTTTTGCTCGGGCAGTTCAAGAGCCCCATCACTATCATCCTCATGTTTGCCACGGTGCTGGCCTTTTTCCTTGGCGATGTTGTAGATGCCGCCATCATCCTGGTTATTATCCTTGCCAGCGGGTTGCTGGGGTTTTGGCAGGAGAGGGGTGCGACCAAAGCTGTGGCCAAACTGCTGGCCATCGTTCAAATTAAATCTATAGCGCTGCGCGACGGCCAGAAGATCAACGTGAGGGTGGAAGATATCGTCCCCGGCGACATTGTGTTGTTGGATGCGGGTGATGTTATTCCCGGCGATTGCCTGGCGCTCGATTCGAGGGACCTGTTCGTCGACGAGGCGTCACTTACGGGCGAGACATTCCCGGTGGAAAAGAAAGAAGGTATTCTCCCGGCTGAAACACCCTTGAGTCAACGTGGCAACTCTCTATACATGGGGACACATGTCGTAAGCGGGACTGCTACGGTTGTTGTAGTGAAAACCGGAACTACAACTGAGTTCGGCAAGATATCGGACAGGCTGAAGCTGCGGCCGCCGGAGACTGAGTTCGAACATGGTGTCAGGCACTTCGGCTATTTGCTGATGGAGGTGACGCTCATACTGGTCATCGCTATCTTCGGCATCAACGTCTTTTTCAAACGGCCGGTGCTGGAGGCGCTCCTGTTCGCCCTGGCGCTGGCAGTTGGACTTACGCCGCAGCTGTTACCGGCTATTATCAGCATCAACCTTTCGCACGGTGCCAGCAGGATGGCGCGCAAAAAGGTCATCGTTAAGCGGCTGGCCTCTATCGAAAACTTCGGCAGCATGAACATCCTTTGTGCGGATAAGACGGGCACCCTGACTGAGGGTACCGTCCACCTGCACGGTGCTATCGATATAAGCGGCAAGGATAGCGCAAGGGTGCTGCTTCTGGCTTATCTTAACTCGATATTTGAAGCGGGCTTTAATAACCCGATAGACGAAGCCATACGCGCCGTCCGCAACCAGGATATAACGGGTTACATCAAGCTTGACGAAGTGCCCTATGACTTTAACCGCAAGCGCCTGTCCATACTGGTAAGCAAAGCAGGCGTCTCCACCATGATAACCAAGGGCGCGGTAGAGAACATCCTGGATGTCTGCTCTACCGTGGAGAATGTAAAAGGTGAGGTGCAGGATATCGGTCCGGCGCTCGATGATCTCAAGCGCCGCTATCAGGAGCTTAGCACTACCGGCTACAGGACCCTCGGCCTGGCTTACAAACCGGGAGATGGGGTTGCAGTTATCAACCAACAGCAGGAGAAGGGCATGACCTTCCTCGGCTTCCTGGTTTTCCACGACCCGTTAAAGGAATCTATTGCTCAAACGGTGGATGAATTGAAGCAGGTGGGGGTGACACTCAAAATCATAACCGGCGATAATCAATACGTTGCCGCCCATGCCGGCCAGCAGGTCGGTTTCTCTGCCTCCCGCATGCTGACCGGGCCTGAGATCTCTCACATGAGCCCTGAAGCGCTGGTCAGGAGGGTCAATGATGTTGATATCTTTGCGCAGATCGAACCGAGCCAGAAGGAAAACATAGTCTCTTCTCTGAAAAAAGCGGGAAATGTGGTGGGTTTTATGGGGGACGGTATCAATGATGCCCCGGCCCTGCATGCCTCCGACGTCGGCATCTCGGTGGAAGGCGCCGTGGATGTGGCCAAACAGGCTGCCGATATAGTCCTCATGGAAAAAGACCTGAGCGTGCTCAGGGATGGTGTCCGCGAAGGCAGGATGACCTTTGCTAATACGCTGAAATATGTGTTCATGGCCACCAGCGCCAACTTCGGGAACATGTTCAGCATGGCTGGGGCTTCATTGATAATGCCCTTTCTGCCGCTGTTGCCCAAGCAGATACTGCTGACCAATTTCCTAACCGATTTGCCTGAAATGACCATAGCCAACGATAATGTGGATGAGGAACAGGTTGAGAAGCCGAGGAGATGGGACCTGGGGTTTATCCGCAATTTCATGATCACCTTCGGGCTGCTCAGTTCGGTATTCGATTTTGCCACGTTCGCGATATTGCTGGTCTTGCTCAACGCTACCCCCGAACAATTCCGCGCCGGCTGGTTTATTGAGTCTGTCGTATCGGCTGCGCTGATAGTGATGGTGGTCAGGACGCGCAGGTTTTTCCTGAAGAGCAGGCCGGGCACGGCGCTGTTGATCACTACCCTGCTGGTGGTTTTGGCCGTTTTAATCTTGCCCTATACCGGGCTGGGCCTGTTGTTCGGGTTTGCGCCACTGCCCCTGTATTTCCTGGTGTTGGTGGGCCTGATCGTGATCGTATACGCTGGGTCGGCGGAAATAGCCAAGCGTATATTTTATCGCAGATTGGGGTTGATGAAATGATGCGGCCGGCCCGTTATATCAGGACTGGCTAATGTCCAGTTGATCGCTGGTGGTAAAGACCTTATACTGCATGCCCCCATGCCGCTTGGAAAAGTACATGGCAGCGTCCGATTTGCGCATCAGGGTATCCATGTCTTCGCCATTGTCGGGATAAATGGCGATGCCTATGCTGGTCGATATATGCAACTGGTGGCCATTAATCTGTATCGGCTCTTTGCAGGAATCGATGATTTTCTGTGCTATGAGGATGGCGTCCTCGGGATAATGGATCTCCTGGAGCAAAAGCAGGAACTCATCGCCGCCCAAGCGTGCAACGGTGTCGCTGGAGCGGAGTATATTGGATAACCTGGCTCCTGCAGCCTTGAGTAATTGATCCCCTACCGCGTGCCCCATTGTATCGTTGACCTCCTTGAAGTGGTCGAGGTCCAGCGACATAATCCCCAGCTTATAGTTGTTGCGGTTGGCCTGTGCCAGCGCCACCTGAAATCGGTCGTTAAGTAGGATCCTGTTGGGCAACCCGGTCAGGAAATCGTGGGTTGCCATATCGGCCAGCTTTTGCTCCAGCAGTTTACGCTCCGTGACATCCCTGCTGACACAGCGGAAACCCACGATTGCACCCTGTTTATCTTTCGAAACCGATATGGCTGCCTCGACGTAGCCGACGGTTCCATCCTTTTTTACCATGCGGTGCGAGTAGCCTTTGTTGGGTTCACCGGACCTGTACACATTGTTGAAGGCTGTAAACACCGGGTTGATATCCTCCTCGTAGGTAACCTGCCGGAAATTCATCTGGGTGAGCTCTTCTCCACTGTAGCCGGTATGGCGGGAGGTCGCTTCATTGACGAACGTAAAATTGCCCGAAAGGTCCACTTCGTAATAGGCGTCCTCCATCTCCTCGAGTATGCTCCGGTACTTTTCCTCGGAAAGGCTAAGCGCCGCTTCCAACCTCTTACGCTCGGTCACATCGCGAACGACCGACCTGAAGCCGATTATCTCGCCGCGCTCATTTTTGCGCACATCGACAGAGCTCTCAACCTGAATTGACTCACCGTCTTTTATTGTGATCTCATGAGCAAAGGCGTTGATCGGTATCCCGCTTTTATAAACCTTGTTATAGGTCTTGAAAACCCGTTCAATCTCATCCGGCGGTGCAAGCACACGGTAATTTGTCCCGATCAATTGTTCCTTGGGGACACCCAGGATGGTGGCCGCCGCAGTATTGGCAAAAGTATAGTTACCTTTAAGGTCTACCTCGTAGTAGCCATCCTGCATTTGCTCGAGCATGGTGCGGTATTTTTCCTCGGAGCGCTGCACCTCCTGCTCCAGCCGGGTGCGTTCAGTGACGTCACGGGAGAAACAGCTGAATCCTCTGGCCTTTCCGTCTTTGTCCTTAAGCAAACGTACCGATGTTTCGATATATTTTTCGGTGCCGTCCCTGGCAATAAACCTGTAGGAAAAGCCTCTGTTGGTCTGCCCCGTTCTGAAAACCTCGTTGAATTTTTTATAGATAGAATCCTGCAGTGCCGGATCGACGATCCGGCGGAAATTGCTCTTCAGGAGCTCTTCCTCCGAGTATCCGCCGAACTCGCAGTAGGCCTTATTAACGTAGACATAGCTTCCCTTGAGATCCACCTCATAGTACATGTCGGGCATTTGCTCCAGGACATTCCTGTATCTTTCCTCCGAGCGTTTGAGCTCATCTTCCAGCTTTTTGCGTTCGGAAATGTCGCGCCCCAGGCAGGAGAACCCGATGGGGTGGCCCTGTTTATCCTGTAACAGGCCAATGGACGATTCCGCAAATCCTATCGTGCGGTCCTTGCGTATAATCCTGTGGTAGAAACCTGTATTCGGCTCGCCGGTCTCATAGACCCTGTGGAAAGCGCTGAAAACCGTGTCGATCTCATCCTCCGGCATGATAACCCGGTAATTTTTACCGTCGAGCTCGCCCTTCTCATAACCCAGGTGCTGGCAGGTGGCCGCATTCAAGTAGGTAAAATTGCCGGCCAGATCGACCTCGTAATAGGAGTCCAGCATGCGATCCAGCATGCTCCTGTACCGCTCTTCCGATACAGCCAGGGCCTCTTCAAGCGCCTTGCGCTGGGTTATGTCGCGGCCTACGCAAAGAAAGCCAGCAGGTTCATCAACCGGGCCTTTGAGCAAGGATATAGATGATTCCATATAAAAGACTTCGCGGTTTTTACGGGTTACCTGACTGACAGAATTGGTTTTGGGTTCGCCTGTCCGCAGGACCTCCGCGAATTCCTTCTTGCGGGCCTTGCGGATTTCTTCAGGAATAAGCACATCGCCGTTTTTACCTATAAGCTCGTCACGGGTGTAGCCTGTGTCACGACACACTCCATCGTTTATAAAAATAAAGTTGCCATCCAGGTCGAGGCCATAGCAGCTATCGTGCATCTGCTGGAGAATGGTCCGGTAGCGCTCCTCGGAGGCGGCCAGTGCATCCTCTAGCATTTTGCGCTCGGTGATATTGCGCGCTACGCAAAGGAAGCCATAGGGTTGACCGCTCTGATTTTTCATAAGGGAAACGGACTGCTCGACCCATCCCACGACTCCGTCCTTACGTCTTACCCTGTGCACGAGGCCGATACAGGGCTTGCCTGTCTGGAAGACCTCCACAAATTTCTGGCGTGCCATCTCATTGTCTTCTTCCGGGACGACCATAGTGGTTTTTTGCCCTAATAATTCATCCGGCGAATATTGCATGCCGCGGCACATGGCATCATTAACAAAGATGTAGTTGCCTTGCAGGTCGACTTCGTAGCAGCCGTCCTGCATCTGTTCCAGTATGGCGCGGTGCCATTCTTCGGATTTAGCCAGATCTTCCTCGAGCACCTTGCGCTGGTTGATGTCCATGAAGCTGCCCATAGCCGCCCGATGGCCCATATATTCCATGGAGGTGATACGTTCAATCACCCAAACTACGTCGCCGTTCTTTTTTAGGAACCTGTACTCGTAGGTGTTAGCTTTGCTTTTTTTCTTCAGTATCTTGGTAACCTTTTTTCTGACCATGGCCCTATCATCGGGGTGGACCAGATTGAGGGAAGGGGTGCCTACCAGCTCCCGCATCTTGAAGCCGGAAAGCTCTTCAAAAAATGGGTTGACATAAATGAATTTTTTGTCTTGAACTATATAGATGCCGGCGCCCGTGCTATTGAGAAGCACTTCTAGGAGTGACGCCAGCCCGGAAAGATCGGACTGATAGTTCTTTAATTCTTCCCCCATTGGGTCCGGTTGTATGGTCATGCCTTAATTACCTTGACTATCCCCCGAGTCTAAAAACGGTTGAATATCCAAAACTGCCTATGTACTGAGCGGTCGATTGATTACCTCGTCAATACTATCATAATCCGTAAAATTATACCATGGCCGTCAAGCTAACTAATCATAGCCGTCAGGCTAAATGATAAAAATGCTGGAACCTATATTCTGTTGATAGTAGTCTGTTGAATTTAACTATATAATTACTATGGATTGCCCCGGCTTTTTATGAAAAAAGAGCGTCACATCAACCCTGGAGACTGATAGCGATTGAGCGAGAGGTGATTATGCCGTTTCAACAATGGGTTTTGATCTATGTGCCGACCTGGATAATCGGGACCGTCATGGTCGCTATTGCAATCGGGATATCGGTGGGTGGCGTACTGCTGGTTCGTCACTTCGTCAAAGTCAACACCCTTAAAAGCCACCATGATATCGCCGGGCCGATCTTTGCCACCATCGGCGTGGTGTATGCCGTTATGCTCTCATATGTTCTGATCATAGTGTGGCAAAATTTCGATAAGACCAATAACGATGTAGCTCAGGAAGCAAACCTGTATGCAGATATCTACCGCGACAGCAACGGCCTGTCCGAGCCTTTCAGGAGCGAGTTTATAGCCGCCAATTCTAAATATATAGATGCGGTCATTAACGATGAATGGAAATTAATGGCTCTCGGGCAGCGCAGCCTAGAAGTGCAGAAGTACTCCGACGAGGTCTGGAAGCTGGCCGGCAGCTTTGAACCTAAAAGCGAGGGGGAGAAGATATTTTTTTCAGAGATGTTATACAGGATGAACGATGCGGGTGAATTGAGGAGGCAACGCCTGCTGGATGCCCAGACCGGCATACATCCCATGCTCTGGTTTATTTTGCTGTTCGGAGGCATTATAACGGTTATCTTCGCTTTCTTCTTTGGCTCCGAGAACCTGGTGGCCCAGCTCATTATGACTACACTGCTGGCGGTATTAATCGTGCTGATCTTGTTCACTATCCTGATCATGGACTTCCCCTTCAGCGGAGATATGGCTGTTTCTCCCTATGCCTTTAAACAGGTGCTGTTGTATCTGAAATACTAGGTTCCTATGGTTGCCGGCATGGGAACCGGTATAGCATAGCAGGCAGCGGCCATTTGCTATCTGCTGTGACAACGCCTAAAATATTTGATTGTGCGGCCGGGTGGTAAGAGAACCCGGTCCGTAGCTTATTAATAATCGTGTCAGATAAACAGAGTACTGCTAAAACCGTCAGGGGAGCTATAGTCATATCCCGTGAGCTGTGTAAGGGATGCGAGCTCTGCATAAGCTTCTGCCCCAAAAAGGCCATATCTCAGTCCGATAAATTGAACGCCGCCGGTTACCTCAGCGCGGTTTTCTCCGATAATGGCCAATGCACCGGCTGCGCTATATGCGCTATCGTTTGCCCCGAGGTGGCAATCGAGGTATACCGTGAGTAAAGTGCTCATGGACGGCAACAGCGCCATCGGCGAAGCCGCCATCCGTGCAGGCTGCAGGTGTTATTTCGGCTATCCCATAACGCCCCAAAACGAGTTGACCGAATATATGGCCCTGCACCTGAGCCGCAAAAAGGGCTGCTCCTTTGTGCAGGCTGAGAGCGAGATTGCTGCCATCAATATGGTCTATGGCGCCAGCCTGGTAGGGGCCAGGGCTATGACTTCGTCGTCCAGCCCTGGCATCAGCCTCAAACAGGAGGGCATATCTTATCTGGCCGCCTGCGAACTGCCTGCCGTTATCGTCAATATGCAGCGTGGAGGTCCCGGGCTGGGGAGTATCGCCGCTGCACAGTCGGACTATTTCCAGGCTACCAGAGGAGGCGGACATGGCGACTACCGCACCATCGTTTTGGGGCCGTCATCTGTTCAGGAACTGGCCGACCTGACTATGCGGGCCTTCGAGCTTGCCGACAAATATAAAATCCCGGTCATCATACTAGGTGACGGCGTGCTTGGTCAGATGATGGAGCCGGTTGAATTTAAGAAGGAAGCTCCGGCCGAGCTTCCCATCAGGGATAATTCGCTGCGCGGCGCCAGGGGTAGGCCCAGCAAGATAGTCAAAACGTTTACCTCCAACCCGTCGGAGCTGGAGGAAATCAACTGGAGCCTGTTCAGGCGTTACTCCCTGATAAAGAAACAGGAAACAACCTGCGAAACTTACATGGTGGATGATGCCAGGCTGGTGGTGATCGCCTTCGGCATCGCTGCCAGGATCGCCAAAGGCGCCATCAGGACGGCGCGTGCCGAAGGATTAAAGATCGGTTTGCTAAGGCCTGTCACGCTGTGGCCGTTCCCGGAAGAGCAGGTTAAAGAGCTGGCTAAAACCACCGGGCAATTCCTGGTCTTCGAGATGAACATGGGGCAGATGATAGAGGATGTGCAACTTGCGCTGGCCGGCCAGGGCGAGGTTGCTTTCTACGGGAGGCCGGGTGGAGTTATACCGGCGCCCAGCGAAGTGGCGCGGGTGATTTCCAGGCTGTACTACCAGAAGGGATTGAAATAGTGAAACTGATTTACTCACGGCCCAAATCCTTGAAAAAGGCTGTATTTCATTACTGCCCCGGCTGCGGGCATTCGGTGGCACATAGGCTGATTTGCGAAGTTATTGATGAGATGGGGTTGCAGGAAAGGATCCTGGGGATTCCACCCCCCGGCTGCTCGGTCTTTGCCTACAACTATTTTGATGTGGATATGGCGGAATCGGCGCACGGCAGGGGGGCGGCAGTGGCGACCGGCATCAAACGGGCCTACCCGGAGATAGTAGTCTTCACTTATCAGGGAGATGGCGACCTGGCCGGGATTGGGACGGCAGAAACCATCCATGCTGCCAACCGCGGTGAGAATATCACGACTATATTTATCAACAACGCAGTATATGGTATGACCGGCGGGCAAATGGCGCCGACCACACTGCGCGGTATGAAAACTACGACCACCCCCTACGGTCGTGATCATATACTGGAAGGGCATCCCATCAAGATGAGCGAGATACTGGCTCTGCTGGAAGGTGTGGCTTATATTGAACGCGTGGCAGTTAATTCGCCTTCTAATATCAGGAAAACCAAAAAAGCCATTGCCAAGGCTTTTCAAATGCAGTTGGAAAAGCGTGGATTTTCCATGGTGGAGATACTTTCACCCTGCCCGACCAACTGGAAAATGAGCTCCGTGCAGGCCTGGAAATGGGTGGATGAGGAAATGGCCAGGGTTTTCCCGCTGGGAGTCTATAAGGATGTGACGGAGAAAAAGGATGCTGATTAAGACGCTGATCGCCGGTTTCGGCGGCCAGGGAGTGCTGTCCATGGGGCTGAACCTGGCTGAGGCGGCCATGCTTGAAGGGAAAAACGTCACCTATCTTCCCGCCTATGGAGCGGAAGTACGCGGAGGCACTGCCAACTGCACGGTGGCCATCTCCGATGATGAAATAGCGTCTCCAGTGGCATCATCGCCCGAGTTTGTAGTCGCCATGAACCAGCCGTCGGCTGTTAAATTTCAGCACCATATCCAGTCGGGCGGGCTGTTCTTCCTGAACTCTTCGCTGGTAGAGGTCGAGATATCCAGGGGGGATATTGAGATCGTGCGTGTGGCGGCCAATAAAATTGCGGAGGAACTGGGCAGCCCCAAAGCAGCTAATATGGTCATGCTGGGCGCCCTTACCAGGAAAAGCGGGCTGGTGGATTTAGCAAGCGTGATCGAGACACTGAAGCGTATTATGGGCGCTAAGAAGAAGCTGATAGACGTAAATGAAAAGGCCCTGAAGACAGGGTACGGCTTATTTTGATTTGTTTTTAAGGGGGTAACCATGTGCGTAAAGCAGGTATCCGTAATTCTGGAAAACGTACCTGGTGCGTTCCTGTCGGTTGGCGAGTGCCTGGCGAGGGAAAATATCAATATACGCGCCATTTCGGTGGCCGACACTTCTCAGACTAGTACAGTCAGGTTCGTGACTGACAACCCCCAGAAAACCTTGAGCGTCCTGAAAAGCAACGGTTATAACACACTGGAAAATGATGTTATCGCCGTCGAGATCCCTGACCACCCCGGCGCTCTGCGCGCCGTCCTCAAGCCGCTCAAGGAGTTGGACATCAATGTGCTTTACTTCTACACATATCTCGGACGTGGAGAAAGTGGCCAGCCGATTGTAATCATCGGCGTGGATAGGACGGAAGAGGCGGTTGAGGCTTTGAAAAAGAACTGGGTACATACCTTCGGCAATGAGATCTACTCACTGTAGAGGAGAGGCCGCTTACAGCAGTAGCTTTAAATCTCGGCTAACTCGTACTAAATAGCTGACGGCTCGCCGCCGGGGGACTTGAGAAGCACGGCTCCCAGAGGGGGCAGTGTCAGGTTAAGCGAATTCGGCCTGCCATGAAAAGGGACTGAGTCGGATTCCAGTCCGCCCAGATTGCCGTAACCGCTTCCACCATAGTCATGGGCGTCGCTATTTAGCACTTCCTGCCAGTATCCGCCGCGTGGGACTCCAATTCGGTAACCTGTATGCGGCGAGGGTGTAAAGTTGCAGACGATCAGCATGATATCACCTGTCGAGCGGCCTCTGCGCAGATAGCTGACTACGCTGTGCAGCGAATCATTGCAGTCGATCCATTCGAAGCCGCTTGACTCGAAATCCATCTCGTAAAGCGCCGGTTCATTTCGGTATAAGCGGGCCAGGTCCTGCACCAGTTTTTGCAGGCCGCTGTGAGGCCTGTATTGCAGAAGGTGCCAGTCGAGGCTGGTCTCGTGGTTCCACTCATTCCATTGCCCTATCTCGTCGCCCATGAACAACAGCTTCTTGCCGGGCTGTGTAAACATGTAGGAGAAGAGCAGGCGCAGGTTGGCGAATTTTTGCCATGAGTCTCCCGGCATTTTGCCT
>JBEKVW010000053.1:0-15284 GCA_049513695.1 Dehalococcoidia bacterium
ATCTATTACTCCTATCTTTTACTTAAAGACTTGCGTCTTTTATTTAACAGTCCCAGGCGCACGAAAACATCGTCAACATATTTAAGAAAGCGCCGGTAATCGAAAATCGCCTGCAGTTCCTTGGCATTGAGATGTTCCATTACATCCTTATCTTCCTTCAGCAGTTTGATAAAGGGGGTTTTTGTCTTCCAGGCCTTCATGGCGTTTCGCTGGGTCATCTCATAAGCCCTTTGCCTGCTGAGCCCTTTCCCCACCAGCGCCAGCATCACATTTTGTGAGAAGACCAGTCCCTGTGTCAGCTCGAGGTTGCGTCTCATATTGTCGGGATAGACCTGTAAACCTCGCATCACGCCGGTGAAAATGTCCAAGATGTAGTCGAGCGCCAGGCAAGCGTCCGGCAAAATAATGCGCTCGTTGGAAGAGTGGCTGATATCGCGTTCATGCCATAGCGCCACATTTTCCAGAGAGGTAACGGCATTTCCCCTGATGAGCCGTGCCAGTCCGCATACCCGCTCGCAAAGCTCCGGGTTACGTTTGTGCGGCATGGCGGAGGAGCCGGTCTGGCCAGCCGAAAAAGGCTCTTCGGCCTCCAGTATCTCGGTCCTCTGAAGAGCCCTGATCTCGGTGGCGAATTTTTCAAGGGAACTGCCTACGATGGCCAGGGTGGTCACAAACTGCGCATGACGGTCTCGCTGGATGATCTGGTTGGAGATCGGAGCAGGGGACAGCCCCAGCCTTGCGCAGGTCTTCTCTTCGATATCGGGGGAAACTGTGGCATATGTGCCTACGGCGCCGGAGATTTTTCCTACGCTGATTATTTTCCTGGCTTCCTGGAGCCTGTTGTGATTGCGCTTCATTTCCTGCGACCACAGGGCCATTTTCAGGCCGAAAGTTATGGGCTCGGCATGGACGCCGTGCGTGCGCCCAATCATGAGCGTGTCCTTATTGGACAACGCCCTGTCTTCCAGCACTTTTATCAGGGCGTCCACATCTTCCAGCAGAAGGTCGGCGGCATCTCTCAATTGCAGAGCCAGCGCAGTGTCCATTACATCTGATGAAGTCAGTCCCAGGTGGATGAAACGTGACTCATCACCGATGGTTTCACCGACGGCATTTAAGAAGGCGGTCACATCATGGTGAGTTATCTTTAACAGTTCTCCCATGCGCTCGAAGTTCAGCGTGGCTTTTTTAATACGTGGGATGGCCGCCTTGGGTATGCGGCCCACATCCGCCCAAGCCTCGCAGACAGCTATCTCAACCTGCAGCCATTTGTCGAACTTGTTCTTGTCCGACCAGATTTTTTTCATTTTGGGTCGCGAATAGCGCTCTATCATAATTCTTATCCTTAAGACTCGGCCTGCTTATGTTTGTAGGCTTCGAAGGCTTTGCGGATATTATCGTATTTAAGCCCCAGTATCTGGCAGGCAAGCAGTGCAGCATTTTTGGCGCCGGCAGCGCCTATGCCAACGCAGGCAACCGGCACACCTCCCGGCATCTGCACGATGGAATAAAGCGAGTCTATGCCCTTCAGTTCGCTGGTCGGCAGTGGTACTCCTATCACCGGTATCGGGGTCCATGAGGCGACTACGCCGGGAAGGTGTGCAGCCGAGCCTGCCGCTGCAATAATAACTTCAAATCCCTTCGAGCCGGCTTCGGTTGCGTACTGGCGGACCTTATCGGGCTTGCGATGCGCCGAGAGTATGGCCAACTCATAGTCAACCTTGAACTCCTTAAGGACATCGATCGCCGGCTGAATGAACTGCTCGTCTGTTTTACTGCCTATTAATATACCCACCAGAGCCATCAGCTCACCTCCCTGGCTGCGATATCTTTGCGGTAATGGCAACCTTCAAAATTTACATGTTTGATATTGCTGTATACCTTATCCCTGGCGTCTTTCATGGTCCGGCCAGTGGCTGTAACGGTAAGGATGCGGCCGCCGTCGGTCACGATCTGGCCCCCATCCCGCATTTTTGCGCCGGCATAAAATATGTTGATATCTTTATCAATCTTATCAGAAACGGTAATGGGAAATCCTGTGCGGTATTCACCGGGGTAACCTCGGGACGCCATCACCACGCCCACGCAGGGGTTGCTATCCCATTCGATCTTGATTTTGTCAAGGTTGCCGTTGACCACCGCCAGCATGATATCGACCAGATCGGTCTTGAGCCTGGGGAGTATGGCCTGGGTTTCAGGATCTCCGAAACGGGCGTTAAACTCCAGCACCATAGGTCCCCGTGTGGTTAATATCAATCCGGTGTAAAGCACACCTTTATACGGCGTGCCTGCTTCCGCCATGGCCGCTATGGTGGGTTTAATAACCGATTCTAGCACCTGCCGGATCATCTCTTCGCCGAAGAAACCGGGCGGACTGTAGCTTCCCATCCCTCCTGTATTGGGCCCTTTATCACCGTCAAAAACGCGCTTGTAGTCGCAGGCCGGGACCATGGGTACTGTCGTCTTACCATCGCTGAAGGCCAGCAGGCTGACCTCTTTCCCGACCAGGCATTCTTCTATAATAACGCGCTCACCGGCGGCGCCGAATATCCTATCTTGCATCATGGAATTCAGGGCGCTGACGGCTTCACTGGTTGTAATGGCGATGATCACTCCCTTGCCGGCGGCCAGGCCATCGGCCTTAACGACTACGGGAGCAGTACGATTTTCCAGGTATTGTGTGGCTTCAGTGCAAGTGGTGAAGCATTGGCCGGAGGCGCAGGGGATGCCTTTTTTGTTCATCAAATTGCGGGCAAATACCTTGCTGGATTCCAATTGAGCCGCCTTCTGTGAGGGGCCGAAAACGGGAATACCGGCAGCTTCCAGCCGGTCCACCAGACCGGCGGCCAGGGGAGCTTCCGGGCCAACGACAACCAGGTCGGCTTTAAGTTCGGCCGCTTTGTTAACGATGGAAGAGATATTGGAAACGGAGATATCGATATTGTGTGCCATACCGGCTGTGCCGGCATTTCCTGGAAGGGCAAAGATTTCCTTGACGCGTTGGCTCTGCGCTATCTTCCATACCAGTGCATGTTCGCGCGCACCATTGCCGACAACCAGTATTTTCAAGCTGGTATCTCCAATCTTAACTAAGCAGTTATCTTTTTTACTATGTTGCGCTTACTGCTCTTGGATTTTCCGCGGTTTTTCTTGGCTGCTTTGAGCTTGGGTTTGTGTGCCATTTTAATCTACCTTAATTCTTTATCAAATTTTTCCGCTTGAACTGGGTCAAGCAATTTTAATAATCTTATCAATTTGGCTACGTGCACCTTTTTGTCTTCCAGGATTTGCTCAATGGCATCGGCTGCATCTTCGCTGTCGAGCATCTCGACCTGTGCTTCGTACTCGTTTATTGATTTAAGTTCGGCTATCAGGTCGTCCCGGATCATTTCCAGGTCCATTGAACCTTCGATTTCCTCTTCTTTTTCAAATGGGTTATAGGCCATTAAAGACTCCGGGGGATTCTCCCAGAAGCAATAGGAATGAGAATAGAGCATATTGCCTTTTAGGAATCGCTTAAAAGTATATAGTTTCAGGCCTGCAAAATCAAGGAAAAAGGACGGCAGCCGTAAGGTTGAGGGCAAATTTTCTACCCAGGGTTTCAGGTATTTGTGGCGCCAGGGTTACTTTTGGAGTACCCGGAAAGTACTAAGTTAGAGATTTATGCATTGAGCATTTCTTGATATCCAGTTAGGTAAACTGTTCCGGCGAATCGACCGAAAATCAAGAAAATCTCAATAATCAGTTTGTAACATTTTTGCCCTATGATTGTTAAAAATGCTTGATATATAATGATTATCCAATAAGGAGGTATAGCTATGGGTATCTGGATTCTCTTAGTCGTTATTCTGCTCACCTTTATTTATCTCTTTTATGCTCTAATACGGCCGGACAAGTTTTGAAGTATCCACCAGCCGGCGGCCTGTCGCCGTTGTCAGTAGAAAATCGGCGACAATTCCACGCTGAGTTGCCTACTGTTAAAGAAAAGGAGATGTTTTCATATGGTTATTGATATTCTCCAATGGGTGATCTTTTGGGGTGTACTGTTAGCCCTAGTCTTCCCGGTAGGAAGTTATATGGCCAGGGTTTTCACCGGCGGCCGTACATGGTTCGATCCGGTAATGGACCCGGTCGATAATTTTATTTACAAATTAAGCGGAATAGATCCAAAGAAGCAGCAGCGCTGGCCGGCATATGCGATGGCCATGCTGATCGTCAACGGATTCATGTTCCTTTTAATGTTCCTCGTGCTGGAGATGCAGACTGTGCTGCCGCTCAACCCCGACCACCTGGGCTTTGTGGACCCATGGCTGGCGTATAACACCGTTTGCAGCTTTATCACCAACACTAACTGGCAAAGCTATGCGGGAGAGAGCACTCTCTCCTATTTCAGCCAGATGTTCGCCATCATTTTTCCCATGTTCACGTCGGCGGCCACCGGCCTGGCCTGCGGTATGGCTTTCATCCGCGGCCTGGGGGGAAGCGTCAACATGGGCAACTTCTACGTGGACCTCACCCGTTCAATTACCCGGATCATGTTGCCCATCGCCCTGGTGGCCGGCGTCATCCTCGTGGTGTTGGGAGTCCCATCCACCTTCTCCGGGACACAGACAGTCAATACATTGAACGGACCTCTCGCGCCCGCGGCTGCTGCGCCTGCGCAACCATCGGCTGAAGCTACCGTGACGCCGGCGCCGGCACCAACAGCCACATCACAGGGTCAGCAGAACATTGCACTTGGACTCGTGGCGCCGCTTGTCACCATCAAGCATGCGGGGACCAACGGTGGCGGCTGGTTCAACGCCAATTCCGCCCATCCCTTCGAGAACCCCAATCCCATCACCAACATCATCGAGAACTTGCTAATGGCCCTCCTGCCCGCCTCGCTGTTATATACGTTGGGGATCATGCTGGGTCGTAAGAAACAAGCATGGATATTCTTTGGCGTAATGGCCGCCTTTTTCCTGATCTTTCTGGTGGTCGCCTATGCCGGCGAAATTCAGGGCAATCCTCTCTTAGCCAAAGTTGGAGTCGATTCTGCCCAGGGCAATATGGAGGGCAAGGAATTGCGACTCGGCCAGGGAGAAACGGCCCTCTTTGTGACCTCGACGACCGCCTTTACCACCGGCAGTGTAGACGCTATGCACGATAGTCTTACGCCGCTGGCCAGCATTACACCTCTTTCACAGATGATGCTCAACATGGTCTTTGGCGGCAAGGGCGTTGGGTTCATCAACATGATCATGTTCGTCATCCTGACAGTGTTCCTGGTGGGTCTGATGGTGGGTCGGACACCTGAATTCCTGGGTAAGAGGATTCAGGTCTACGAAGTAAAGCTGGCCTCAATCTCTTTCCTTATGCACCCTCTTCTGATCCTGGGCTTTATGGCTATTACCTTTGCCCTACATCTCGATCTGAGTTCGATCTTTAACCCGAGCTTCCACGGTTTCAGCGAAGTACTCTATAACTACACCTCAGCTTCGGCCAATAACGGGTCAGCCTTTGCCGGAATGAATGCCAACACTCCATGGTGGAACTTCAGCATCGGCACGGTCATGTTATTGGCACGCTACATTTCAATTGTCCTGATGCTTGCGCTGGCAGGATCGCTGGCAGCCAAGAAAGCAGTTCCCGTGAGCACCGGCACCATGCGGACCGATGACGGTCTCTTCTTCGGTGTCTTGTTTGTCACCATTGTGATTATCAATCTTCTGTCCTTCTTCCCCGCGCTGGCCCTTGGCCCCCTGGCCGAGCACTTCGCAATGCTCGCCGGGAAGGTATTCTAGAGAGGAGGAACTATGTCAACGAAAAAACAAAGCCAAACATTTAATCGGGATATCCTGGTTCCGGCTCTCTGGCGGGCAGTCCTCAAGCTCGACCCCCGCTGGATGGTGCGCAACCCGGTCATGTTCGTCGTCGAGATTGGGGCCTTGTTAACTCTAATGCTGACCATCGACCCCACCATCTTCGGCGGGCTGGCAGCCAGCAGAATCTACAACGCGGTGGTAACGATCATTCTGTTGTTGACGGTTCTTTTTGCCAACTTCGCCGAGGCGGTGGCCGAAGGAAGAGGGAGAGCGCAGGCTGCCGCATTGCGCCGTGTCCACAAGGAAACTCAGGTCAAAAAGCTTAGCCAGCCGAAACATCGGAGCAAATATGAAACTATCGCTTCGGGCGCACTGCGAAAGGGAGACGTATTTCTGGTAGAGACCAGTGATGTAATTCCGGCTGACGGTGAAGTGATTGAAGGCACAGCGTCCGTGGATGAAAGTGCAATTACTGGAGAAAGCGCACCGGTTATACGTGAATCCGGAGGTGACCGGAGCGCTGTTACCGGCGGAACACGTATTCTATCGGACTGGTTGATAGTAAAGGTGACCGCCAGTCCCGGTGAGGGGTTCATCGAACGCATGATTGCCATGGTGGAGAGCGCCCGGCGACAGAAAACCCCGAATGAGATTGCTTTAACTGCCCTGCTGGCGGTCTTGACCCTGGTCTTTCTTATCGTCTGTGTCACGCTTGTGCCGTTCGCCGATTTCCTCAAGTCTCCTCTAGATATCGCCACAGTGATCGCGCTGCTGGTATGTCTCATCCCCACAACTATTGGCGCTTTACTTTCGGCCATCGGCATTGCCGGGATGGACCGGCTTATTCAACGCAACGTCATTGCCTCCTCTGGCCGGGCCGTTGAAGCGGCCGGAGACGTAGATGTTCTGCTGCTGGACAAGACCGGCACCATCACCCTGGGCAACAGGCAGGCAGTGGATTTTGTACCAGTCGGCATGGCGAGCAAGTGTGAACTGGCGGAGGCAGCACAATTAGCTTCACTTTCAGATGAAACCCCCGAGGGCCGCAGTATAGTACTTTTAGCAAAAGAAATGTTCGGGTTGCGGGGTGATGTAGACAGCTTCAAGGAGGGCAGCCTGCATTTTGTCCCATTTTCGGCGCAGACGCGTATGAGCGGAATAGATATGGAAGGCAATAGTATCCGCAAGGGTGCCTCCGATGCCATCGCCGCTTACATCGACAATCAAGGTAAATCGGTTCCGGCGGAACTTAATACGATTTTGGATTCCATTTCTCATTCCGGTGGCACACCCCTGGTGGTTGCGCGTAATGGTGAAGTCCTCGGCGTAGTTCACCTCAAAGACATAGTAAAGGGTGGAATCAAAGAGCGTTTTAGTGAAATGCGCAAGATGGGCATCAAGACAGTGATGATTACAGGTGATAACCCGCTGACTGCAGCTACCATCGCTGCTGAAGCAGGAGTCGACGATTTTATGGCGCAGGCGACTCCTGAGGCCAAGCTCAAGTTGATACGTGAATATCAGGCCGGTGGAAGGCTTGTCGGGATGACCGGAGACGGCACTAACGATGCTCCTGCGCTGGCTCAGGCCGACGTGGCTGTGGCCATGAATACCGGCACACAACCGGCCAGAGAAGCAGCCAATATGATTGACCTGGACAGCAATCCCACCAAGCTAATTGAAATTGTGGAGATAGGCAAGCAATTGCTGATCACCCGGGGCGCTATAACCACCTTTTCCATTGCCAACGACGTCGCCAAGTACTTTGCCATCATACCCGCCATGTTTATCGTCTTGTTTGGAGAGCTGCGAGCCTTAAACATTATGCAATTGGCTACACCACACAGCGCCATCCTATCGGCGATGATCTTCAACGCGATCATTATTCCGATACTTATCCCCCTTGCTCTGAGAGGAGTAACTTACCGTCCTGCCAGCGCCGGAAGCCTGCTGCTCCGTAATATTATGATATATGGAGCTGGAGGCGTGATCGCTCCGTTTATCGGCATAAAACTGATCGACCTGCTGATTGCACCGGTTATCGGCGGGTTATAGGAGGAATTTGATGCTTAGTTCGTTACGGATTTCTGTGATTCTACTGATTATATGCGGTGGATTTTATCCTGTTCTGGTAACGGGGATTGGCCAGGTGCTTTTCCCCTACCAGGCCAACGGCAGCATCATTATGGGGAAGGACGGCAACCCGGTTGGCTCCGAGCATATTGCCCAGGCATTTGATAAGGATATATACTTCCAGCCCCGGCCCTCGGCTGCAGGCCCGGATGGATATAGCGCAAATCAGTCAGGGGGATCTAACCTGGGCCCGACCAATGCAATACTTATCTCAACTGTGAGTGACCGGGTGGCGGCCTACCGAGCAAAGAACGGCCTTGCGGCGGATACACCGGTGCCGGCGGATGCCGTCACCGCCTCCGCTAGCGGGCTAGATCCGGACATCAGCCCGGCTAACGCGTTTCTCCAGGTCCATCGGGTTGCAACTGCCCGCGGCCTGCCGGTGCAGCAGGTGCAGGCATTAGTTACCGAACATACCGAAGGGCGCGTGCTGGGCATCTTTGGTGATCAGAGAGTAAATGTACTTATGCTGAATCTCGCACTGGACAATATGAAATAGAATCATGACATGCTGATTTAGGTGGGAGACATGGTAAGACAACGTTTGCCAGTACAAGCTCGTCGATTAGACTCAAGCGCTACAAGTATTTCACTTTTTGAGGGAAGAGACTATTTTCTCCAACGCCGCGCTATAGTCCTGTAATATCTCGCCGTCGTAGCGCTCTATGTGGCCCTCGTCGCATAGTGTGGCCAGCTTGGGATCTATCGGTATTCTGGCCAGCAGCGGGGCACCAGCGCTACGTGACATGTCGTCGCCCTTGCTCTTGCCGAAGATCTCTATCTTTTTCTTCAGCTCGGGGATGTATAGATAGCTCATATTTTCCACCACGCCCAGCACTTTTTTATCCAGTTGCTGCGCCATTTTAACGGCCTTCTTAACGATCATGGTGCTCAGGTCCTGCGGCGTGAAAACGATGATCGTCCCGTTCACAGGCAGTACCTGAAGGGCCGTCAGCGGTGCGTCCGAGGTCCCGGGCGGAAGGTCGACTATCAGGAAATCCAACGACCCCCAAAGCACATCCTCCCAGAACTGGGTAATGGCCTTCCCTATCAGGGGGCCCCTCCAGATGACGGCGTCGTCCGTGCTGGAAAGGAAGAGGTTAATTGAAATGATCTCGATCCCGTTGGCCGACTTCACGGGCAGAATACCGCTATCGCTGCCCTGCGGCCGCAAACTGGTGCCGAACATCTTGGGGATGCTGGGCCCGGTAATATCGGCATCCAGAATGCCCACGTCGTAGCCCTGTTTATTCAGGAGGATGGCGGTCAGGCCGGCCACCAGCGATTTGCCTACGCCGCCTTTCCCGCTCATTACGGCGATGATGTTCTTGATCTTATTCAATTCGAGCGGCCTCTTTTCCACGAAGGCAACTTCAACTTCCGCTTTAGCATCCAGCCCTTTCACCGCTGCCACCGATTTTTCATGCACCCAACTCTGAGCGTTTTCATCCAGGGCCGTCGAGGCCAGCGAAACCCTGACTTTTTGACCGTTGATTTGAGCTCCCTGGATCAGGTTCATACTTGCCATGCCCCTCTGAATGCCCGGCACAAGTATCTCTCCCAGGGCCGCCAGTATATTTTTTTCAGTCAGCACAATATTCCTCCGTGAAATAAGGGTTCGACACTAAATAATAACGACGAACCAGGTCAGGGGCTAATCTATTTTAAATAGAAACCCGCGTCTCGTACTGTTCTTCTTCAATCTGAGCGCCGCAGTTCAAACAATATTTATAGGAAGACTTATTGACTGCGCCGCACGCTTTGCAGCTGGTATTATTTTCAGTTTGAGGGACCAGGCAGACCCCGCAGGCCGGGCAAAATTTGGCGCTTGGCATGCAGACATTCCCGCAGGACGTGCATCGGGTGCCTTCGCATTGACTGTTCATGCTATTCTGCGTGATTTTCTCCGCCGCCCAGTCTGCAATCGGCTTGCCGCTGGAGTACAGGCTTGTGATCAGCGTGAATAGCGGCCACAGGGCAATAATAAGAAATATAACCGGGTATGCCCAGGCAAACTGGAACATCAAAGGCCTGACCGCGGCCCCAAACATAGTGTAGGCCGTGATTATGACGCCCAGTATAATTGCCGATGAAGCGATGGTTGCCGCCTTTGGAAAACCTGTAAAAGAGCGGCGCAGCATGGGGACAAAATCCAGCCTGAAACCCAGCAGAATGCCAATCATTATGGCGCCTATGATTAAGGAGATAACAGCCGGTATGGTAACCGGAGATCCCGGTATGGTTATGGCCTTCAGCATGGGCAGTTCGATCAGGATCAGGTTTATCACTGATAATATGATGATCTGAACGATCAGCCGGACCAGAAGGGTAAAAAGGCCGCGAGTTTCGGGCATAATGTTATCTTATTAGACCTGCCTAGAAAGTGGTCTATTTGGATTTTGGCGAGGACTTTTTAAGCTCTTCTTCATTGAACCGTATTATAACCGTATCGCCCACGGTTACTATATCATCCATCTTAATCTTGTATTTAGTACCGAAGCCTGCGCTGATCACGGCGTACTTGACCCGGGCCGATACCACATCGATATCGAAATCCGAAATTTTCCCGATTTTATCGCCGTGCGATCCGATGACCTCTTTGCCTATTATCTTTTTAACCAGCATTTTACCTCCACTTCAGCCAGGATGCGGTACTGCATTTCCGTCCTTTATTATACAATTATAGGCGGTTTATAAAAAAAACAGACAGCATATACCGGAGAAAGATGTTCTACATTATATACGGAGATGATAGCTACCGCTGCCATGAGGCATTGACCGGGATCAAGGCGCAATTGGGCGGCGAAGACTTAAATGAGATCAACACAACCGTGCTGAACGGCAAAAAGCTAAGCGCCAGGGACCTGAGCGAAGTTTGTGACTCCGTGCCTTTTATGTCTTCCAGCCGGCTGGTTATCGTAGAAGGCCTGCTGAAGCGTTTTCAGGCGGGGGAAAAACAGTCCCGCTCCAACGGCAATGGTGACGAGAACGGAAGGACACTCAAGGAATGGCAGGTAATGGCAGAATACATAAAGGGTATGCCCAAGACCACCATGCTGGTCTTATTCGAGTCGGATATGGACCCTAAAGCCGGGAATCCGCTTTTAAAATCGCTCAGCCCGCTGGCGGACAAGGTATTCCAACTCAATGAGCTGAAGGGGAAGGAGCTGATAACCTGGATAAAGGACTGCACGGTCAAAAATAAGGGCAAGATCTCCGCCTCGGCCGTAAACCTGCTGGCTGATTACGTTGGCGGAGACCTCTGGTTGTTGACCGGTGAGCTGAATAAGTTGATAACCTACTGCGGCGACCGTGAGATAAGCGATAGGGATGTCAGGGAGATAACCAGCTTTGCGCGTGAGGATAATATCTTCGCGCTGGTGGACTCCATCCTGGATAGCAGGACCAAAGAAGCGCAGATCATGCTGCACAGGATGCTGGGATACGGCACGGCGCCGCAGCAAATCCTGGTTATGATCGAACGCCAATTGTCAATTATCCTGCGGCTCAAGGATATGGGGCCAAACGTGAATCCTCAGGAGATGAAGCAACGCCTGGGACTGCATCCACGGTATCCTCTGGAAAAGACGCTGCGTCAGTCAAGAGCTTTTCCGCTCCCGCGCCTGCGCAAGGCATTTCACTGCCTCCTAGATACGGACATAGCCATTAAAACGGGTAAGTATGGGGACGACCTGGCGTTGGATCTCATGATCCTGGAGCTCTGCAAGAACTGAGGGCTTGTTTTACTGTAATTTAAGCCGGTAACCGACCCCCGGTTCGGTGATGATGAATTGGGGTCGTGTGGGGTCGGGCTCAACCTTGCGGCGCAGGTTGCTGACGTTTACATGCAGTATGTGGAATTCCTGTTCATAGCCGGTTCCCCAGACTTCTCGCAGCAGTTGATTATGCGTCAGCACTTTTCCGGCATGTGTGATCAGCATCTTGAGCAAATCATATTCCGTAGGGGTTAACTGCACCTCACGGCCCGATACTGTTACCAACCTTTTCTCAAGGTCTACCGTCAGGTCCCCGTTTACAAAAACAAGCTCCGGTTCTGGCTGTGTGGAGCGCCTCAGATTGGCCCGCAGCCGGGCCAGCAACTCCCCCACCCCGAAGGGTTTTGTAAGGTAATCATCGGCGCCGGCATCCAGCGCGGCGATCTTGTCGTTTTCAGAGCCGCGCACCGACAAAACGATGATCGGAATCTTCGATACCTGGCGGATCAGCTTTGTAACATCGGTGCCGTCGATGTCCGGCAATCCCAGGTCCAATATAATGATATCCGGCCTGCAATTGGCGGCGGTATTCATAGCTTCCATACCGGAGCTTGCTTCGAATACCTGGTAGCCCTGCGACGTGAGCGCCACACGCAGGAACCGCCTTATGGCCTGCTCGTCGTCTACAACCATCACCCGAGGCCCGTTTTCATCCATGTTATTTGATCATGCTCCTGTAGCCCTTGATAAAGGCAAGCTAAGCCGGATTGTGGTGCCTCCGCCCGGACGGTTTTCCGCTGCAATGGTCCCGCCGTGTGCTTCGATAATTCCTTTACAAATGGACAGACCCAATCCCGTCCCGGTCACGTTGTCGGGGCTTTGCACCCTGTAAAACTTATCAAAGACCCGCAGAAGGTCCTGTTTAGGGATGCCGACGCCCCTGTCGGACACTGCAATTTGAACATGATCGTCCATGCGTACGGCGGCCACTTCGACCGTCGATTCCGGCCTTGAATATTTGAGGGCATTGTCCAGAACATTTATCAGCACCTGTACCATCAGGCCGAAGTCGACCGGAACGAGCGGCAGTCCTTCGGCCATATCGACATTAACCTTTCTGTTGCTGTAGTGGGTGTTTACGTGCTCCAACGCCGCCCCGATAACATCCTGTATATCGGACAAGCGCAGGTTCAGTTTCAGCGCGCCCGCTTCAATTTTTGATACGTCCAGCAGGTTGGTTATCAGGTGATTCAGCCTTTCGGCCTCTTCGCAGGCAACCTGGATCAGGTTCATTTTTGCCGTATCGTCTAGATGCACGCTCTTTTCCTGGAAGGTGGTCAGCACTCCGATAATGGAGACCAGTGGTGTACGAAGATCGTGGGATATCGAGTTCAACAGCGCTGTCTGCAACCTTTGAGAAGCTTCGAGTACCTTTACGCTGTTAGCTGCCTCGCTCAGCTGAGCACGTTCGATTGCCTGCGCCGCCAGATCGGCGAAAGCTTTGACCAGCCTGTCCTGCTGGATGGTCAGGCGGTCTTCATCTTCGGAAGGCCATAAACTCAGCACGCCCACTATTCCATTGGCCGTGATCAGGGGCAAATAAAGCGCTTTGGCGTAGGGAAGCGTGTCGGTCCCATAGCCTGCGGGCTTTTGATTCTGATAAGACCATGCCGCCACGGCGGCTTCATTTTCATCGGGCGGGTGGAAGGCGACGTTGGAATGGGGTTTAAGCCTGTTCCCATTTTGTTTATCCGGTAAAAATACCAGAGCATCCTGCCTGAATTTTTCTCCGGCGCTTTCGATGACAGAATTGAGGGTAGCGTCCAGGCTGGTGCTGGCAGAAAGATATTTGCTGAGCGAATACAGTGTGGCGGTCTCGTTTTCCCGGAGCTGCGTAGCCTCCGACTGTATGCGGGTCCTGGAGGTAAGGTAGCTGATTACCACGCCTACTCCCAGCAGCACCGCAAAGGTAAATAAATAGTGCAATTGCGCCACGGCGAAGGTAAAGCGGGGTGGGACGAAGAGAAAATCGAATGCCAGCAGGCTTAATAAGGAGGCCGTTATAGAGGGCCCGAAACCGAAGTAGACCGCCGACACAACGATGCAGAGCAGGTACAGGATTATTATATTTACAGGCTGAAAAGCAGGTTGAAAGACAAATCCTATCAGCGTGGCTATCAGCACCATTCCCAGGCTTACCAGGTAGGTCCACCATATGAACGACGGTTGCTTAATAGTCCTGGACCTCTTTTCCAGGGGTTGGCCTTTACCGCTGACTATGTAAACGTCGATGTATTTGCTGTGCCTTACTATTTGATTGGCTACCGACCCGCTTAACAGGCGGCGCAGGTGCACGTCCCGCGGCTTGCCCAGGATGATCTTGGTAATGTTATTCTGGTAGGCGTATTCCAGTATCCTGGCAGAAACCGATATGCCCTGAAGAATCTCTACCTCTGCGCCCAGTTTTTCGGCCTGCCTCATCAGGTTTGTCAGCTGTTCCTGCTCCTCGGCAGAGAGGTTGGTGCTGCCAGGCGTTTCCACATATACAGCCGTCCACACGGCGTTTAACTGTGAAGCCAGCCTGCGGGTGGTGTGCAGCAGGCGGTTGCCCCAGCGGCCGGGCGTGACACAGACCAGCAGGTGCTCGGCAGTTTGCCATGGGCCATGGGTGGTACGCGACATCCTCCGATAGTCCTGGACCTCGTTGTCGACGCTATCTGCGGCGACCCTCATGCTGAATTCGCGCAGGGCCGATAGGTTGCCTTTGCGGAAAAAGTTGGAAACGGCCTGACCGATCTGATCCCCAATATAGACTTTGCCCTCCTTCAATCTCTGCAAAAGGTCGTCGGGAGGAAGGTCAACCAGCTCGATTTCCGTTGCCTCGTCGATAATCGAGTCGGGCACAGTTTCACGCACCCAGACGCTGGTTATCTGGGCTACTGAATCGCGCAGGCTTTCCAGGTGCTGTATGTTGAGGGTCGTGTAAACGTCGATGCCTGCTGCCAGGATTTCCTCGACGTCCTGATAGCGTTTAGGGTGGCGGGAGCCGGGAGCGTTGGTGTGTGCCAACTCATCGACCAGCGCAATCTTGGGCCGGCGTGCGATCACGGCATCTAAATCCATCTCGGGGATCATCAAGCCGCGATATTCAACCTGCTTGCGCGGGATAACTTCCAACCCGTTTAGCAGGGCCTCAGTCTCGGCCCGGCCATGCGTTTCGACATAGGCGACCACCAGGTCGGTGCTGCTTTTCTGACGTTGTGCAGCTTCCAGCATGGCATAGGTTTTGCCCACGCCCGCAGCGTAGCCGAGAAAGATCTTCAGCTTGCCGCGCCCGCTTTTAGCTTCATCCGACTGTATCCGGGCCAATAGCTCGTCAGGGCTGGGACGGATAAGCCTATCGTCCATTCTAAAATCTACCTGATCACATTCTACTACTTCTAGTTTAGCGACGGACATGATCCGGCGCCGGGTTGAGCAAGGGTACGTTTAACCTCTATTCACCCGGGATGCCGAAATGCCTGCCTTCCGTATTCTGAAGCATTAGCGAAGCTTTAAATAGCCATTATTTTATCAGACTTGATATAAAAAATTCTTGATATATCGGGCCGCTATCTCAAGAAAATAT
>JBEKVW010000054.1:0-15091 GCA_049513695.1 Dehalococcoidia bacterium
GCACAAAGTTCTCAGTGAAGGCGTAAAGCATGCGGAAGGTGAGGCGGTCGTGATGAAATTTCCGGTGGATGGGGTTTTTGCTCATATAGTCCAGCGTGTCGTGCATCCAACCCATATCCCATTTCATACCGAAGCCCAGTCCGCCCAGGTATGTGGGGCGGCTGACCATCGGCCAGTCTGTGGATTCCTCGGCAATGGTCTGCACATCCGGGTAGTTTTGATAGACTTCTTCGTTAAAGCGGCGCAGCAGGGAAATGGCCTCCAGGTTTTCGCGTCCGCCGAACTTATTGGGCACCCATTCGCCTTTTTTCCGCGAGTAATCGAGATACAGCATCGAGGCGACTCCATCGACGCGTATGCCGTCTAGATGGTATTTATCCAGCCAGAACATGGCGCTGCTGAGCAGGAAACTGCACACCTCGTGGCGCCCGTAATTGAAGATGTAGCTCTTCCAGTCGGGGTGGAACCCCTTTCTGGCATCCTCATGCTCATAGAGATGGGTGCCGTCGAAGAAGCCCAGCCCGTGCTCGTCGGTGGGGAAGTGGGAAGGAACCCAGTCAAGTAAGACGCCGATATTATTCTGATGTAGATAGTCGACGAAATACATGAAGTCCTGCGGTGTGCCGTAGCGGCTGGTCGGCGCAAAGTAACCGGTAACCTGGTAGCCCCACGACCCGTAGAATGGATGCTCCATAACCGGCATGAGCTCAACATGGGTGAATCCCATATTATTGACATAATCAGCCAGCCTGTGCGCCATTTCCCGGTAGGTAAGCCAGCGGTTGTTATCCTCGGGCACCCTCATCCAGGAACCGAGGTGGACCTCGTATGTGCTTAAGGGCCCGGTCAGCGCGTTCCGGTTTTTGCGCTCGTTCATCCAGGAAGAGTCCCTCCAGTCATAGGAGAGGTCACAAATGACAGAAGCTGTTTTGGGCGGCTGTTCGCTTTGGAAAGCAAAGGGGTCGGCCTTATCCACCTCGAACCGGCCAATATTCGAATCGATATGATATTTATAGAGCATGCCGCTGCCCACTCCGGGGATAAAACCCTCCCAGATGCCTGAGCCCTGGCGTGACCTGAGTTCGAAACCGTGTTTATCCCAGCCGTTGAAATCACCTGCCACGCTTACATGCCGGGCA
Source organism: Dehalococcoidia bacterium (assembly GCA_049513695.1). GTDB lineage: Bacteria > Chloroflexota > Dehalococcoidia > GIF9 > UBA5629 > UBA1162. Next base: position 1,140 of record JBEKVW010000054.1, read on the forward strand.
TTGGGCGCCCATACGGCAAAATAGGTGCCGGTTTTATCGCCGATTGAGAGTGGATGCGCGCCCAGCCTTTCATACAGGCGTATATGGCTGCCTTCGTTGAAAAGGTATAGGTCGTCGTTGCTGAGGAGGCTGAAGTTGTCCCGGTTTGTGTCCAACATATGCATCATTCAGGGAATTTGAAGCCGCGCTCTTTAAAAAGGGTGATGCAGGCATCCACTGCCTTTTCATCATACAGGACTCCCCTGTGCATGGTTATTTCTTCCAGTGCTTTATCGGCTCCCAGGGCGGGCCGGTAAGGCCGGTGGGATGTCATAGCCTCGACCACGTCGGCGACGGCCAGAATCCTGGCTTCGGGTATGATCTCATCACCTTTGATGCCTTTGGGGTAGCCTGAGCCATCCAGCCTTTCGTGGTGCTGGATAATGATGCGGCAGACAGGCCAGGGGAACTTAATGGCTTTGACGATATCATAGCTGGCGGAAGCATGGGTTTTAGCCAGGCCCCTTTCGAGCTCTGACAGCTTACCCGGCTTGCTCAATATTTCGGACGGTACATAAACCTTGCCGACATCATGCAAAAGGCCGGCCACCCGTAACGCCTTTATCTGGTCTTCGGCCAGTCCCAACTCAACTGCTATAGCGATGGCCAGCTGAGTAACCATCTTCTGATGGCCGGCAGTATAGGGGTCTCGGAGTTCGCTCATCATAGCTATCGCCTCTATAGTGCCTTCCAGAGTTGAGTTGATCTTTTCCAGGGCTTTGTTGCGCTCGGTGACGTCTTCCGCCACACTGTAGACGCCGACTATATTGTTATTCACTACCACCGACAAATTGGCAACGCTCAAATTGCGTTTTTCGCCGCTTTTGGTAATGACGGTGACTTCATAATGCTGAGATTCCCCTCTTGAGGCCTTGATAAAATGGCTGCGGGCCCTTTTGAGGTCCTCGGCGACAATGAACTGCTCCGGGCGCATAGAAAGCATTTCTTCTTTGGCATAGCCGGTCAATTTACAGGTAGCATCGTTTACGCTGATAAATGCCCCGTTTAAATCCTGCAAATAGACGGCGACGGGATTATATTCGAAGAGAGAACGGTAACGCTGCTCGCTGTCCTGCAGGGCAGCCTCAGCCTTTTTACGCTCAGTTATGTCATGTTCAACGCTGAGCAGTAACTCCTCCCCCTCGAACTCAATTATTCTGCTATTCACTTCGATGTTCATGATAGAGCCGTCTTTGCGGTGTTGGGCGGCCTCGAAAATTGCCCACCCTTTCTCCCTGATTTCCTTTTTGCGCTGCTCTATCTGAACGGCATATTCAGCGACCACGAGATCGTCAAGTCTCATGGCCATCAGCTCTTCCCTTGTATAGCCCTTAGTCTTATAGGCCGCTTCGTTAACATATTTAAATTTGCCGTTGTAATCATGCAAGATGATGGAATCGGTGGAGGTGTCCAGAAGCACAGCCCTGAGCTTCAGCTCCTCCTGTGCTTTTCTGTGTTGAGTGACGTCGCGGCTTATCCCGCGGAATCCGGTGACTTCGCCCTGGCTATTTTTTATGGGGTAAACGCTATCCTCGACGTGGACCCTGGATCCATCCTTTCTGATATTTGTGAGGGGCAGCCAGTGTACCGGCTGCCCGCTGCGATAGATCCCGGAGAATATTTCAAATACATTGGCGATATCCTCGGGGGGTGTGTATTTCTTGTAGCTCAGGCCGGTTAATTCCTCCCTGGTATAGCCTAATTGGCGGCAGAGGACATCATTAAAAAATACATAGTTGCCTTTTAAGTCGAGCTCATAATAGACTTCTTCCATCTCTTCCAGGATGGTGCGGTATTTCTCCTCACTCAGACTCAAGGCCTCCTCATTTTCCTTGCGGCCAGTGACGTCACGTATTATACCCCGCAGCCCGATGATCTCACCCTTATTATTTCTTAGTGGATATATCGAATCCTCCACATAAATCCTTGTTCCATCCTTTGTTATAAAGGTCAGGGGTTGCCAGTGCTGCGGGTTGCCCGTCCGGAAGACTTCGGAAAATACGGCAACGGTATTGCCCAGTTCTTCGGGGGCGACATATGCCTTATAATTCAGCCCCAATAGTTCTTCCCTGCTGTAACCCAGACGAGCCAGGGCTTCGTTAAAAAAGGTGAAATTGCCTTTTGAGTCTACCTCATAGTAAGCTTCATCCATTCCTTCCAGGATGGAACGGTATTTTTCCTCGCTCTGCCGCAGGGCATCCTCGGCCAGCTTGCGGGCGGTGATGTCACTTATGAAGTTGAGCGTGGCCGGCTTGCCCTCCCACTCTATTACTATCGCCCTAATTTCCGCCCAATATATTTTTCCTTCTTTGGTGATGGACCTGTAGGAGTAATCTTCTACAGGTTCTCCCCTGAGACGACGGGCATATTTTTCGGCCACCATTTGCCTATCATCAGGGTGAACGAAATCCAGGATGGGCATGGCGAAAACTTCGTCCTCGGTATAACCCATTTTGCCGGGTAACGCACGGTTGGTAAATTTTATCTTCCCATCCTGGATGATGGTTATGACCTCCATAGCGTTTTCAACGACTGTTCTATACTTTATCTCGCTTTCCTTAAGCGCAGATTCCAGATTAAGGCGGTCTGTGATATCCATCTGGAACATCAGCGAAGCGGGTCTGCCTTCCCACGTTACCGTGGTTACGTGTGCTTCCACCCAACGGATATTGCCCGACTTATCGAAGACGCGATATGTATACTCGGTGGGGACCTCACCGCCCGTCATCCTGACGGCATGCTTTTCGAGCAGGGTGGATAGGTCATCCGGGTGGACAATTTCAGAAAGGGGTTTGCTCATTATTTCCTGGCTGCTGTATCCCGTTATGTGGGATACACCTGGCTTGGCAAATTTGACTAGGTCGTCTTGCACAACGTAGATTTCCTCGGCTGCGTTGTTGACCAGCATGCGGTAGCGTTCCTCGCTTTCCTCGAAGGCTTTTTCCGCCCTGTTTTGCTGCGTCATATCCCTGCCGAAGAAGGAAACCCCTGTAATCTGCCCGGCGGGCGAGACTAGGGGATTCACTGAAACCTGAAGATCGACAGGCCCCTTTTCCAAATCGTAGTGCCGCTCGAAGGTGAAGTGCTCACCCTGAAATCCCTGCTTGGAAATATCCACCCATGATTGCCGGCTTTCCTCAGGGATATCGGCAAATATCTCCGCCCCCTCCCTTAAATCGACGCCGTAAGCGATTAGAAACAGCTCCCGGGCTGCATTGTTGGCAGTTATAAGGCGGAAGGCACCATCCACAGACCAGATGGAGTCCCGCGTATTTTCCATTGTGGCCATAATACGGGATTCGCTTTCCTGTATGGCCTTATAGGATAGAAAACGGTCGGTTATATCGTCGAATGTCGTGAAAACCCGATAGGGTTTGTCTTCATTTTCTTTGAACTGGGGTTGGGCGCCGACATTGGTCCAGTGAAACATATTGTCAACCGGGTTAAAAGCTCCCATGACCACGTCCTGGACCGCTTTACCGCTTTTGAGCGCCAAGATTGCTGGATGCATATCACCCGGTAAATCCGTACCATCTTCGCGTATATACCTCCAACCTGGATCGTAAGCTGTCCTGTCCAACATCTGGTCTCGGCTGAGCCCCAGGATCCTTTCGGCAGCCAGGTTGGCGGATATGACCAAACCCTGGGCGTCATAATAGATCACCCCCTGAGCCATGGTCTCAAATAGCAAGCGGTACTGTTCTTCGCTGTTGCGCAGTGCCTCTTCCGTCCGCTTGCGCTCCACTATCTCTTCTTCGAGGTTCACCATTTTGGCCTCGAGTTTTTGCATGAGGTTTAAGCTCACCAGCTTTTCGGCATCACCGTTTTTCCTCTCCTTGGAAGGCCTTCCCCTCTTTTTGGGCGCGGGCTTACGGGTTAATATTTCTTCCAGTGTTTTGATGAAGTCATCCGGCTGGACCGGTTTGCGTATGAAGGCCTGTACCCCCAGCTTTAAAGCAAGCTCCTCGTCTTTGGCGTCCAGGAATGCACCGGTAACGAAAGCGAAGGGGATGCTTCGCAGCTTGACATCGGACTTGCATTCTTGAAGCAGATGAAAGCCGTCCATAACAGGCATGAGTATATCAGAAACGATGATATCCACGTGATCGCCATGCAGCTTCTGTAGGGCATCCTCGCCGTTAACGGCGGTAATAACCTCAAATCCCTTACGTTCCAGAATAATCTTGAAGAGGTTCAGATTATTTGAATTATCATCGACTATCAGGGCTTTCATGGCATCAATCTCGCACAGGGCGCCATCGGCGCCGGCAAATAATCTCAACTGTTCTCAATATGATTGGACGCATCGAGTATATTCTTCATTTATTATGTTATCGTGTCAAGTTCCTTCAATATCAGATTTTTGAAATTAAAGGATAACAATTGGGCGTTTCCAGCAGGAGAGTTTCGTTATGTTATAATTGTTCTGCATGTAACTTAGCTATGAAAATAAGATATATCAACGAACCGGATTTGGTCAACCCGGTGATGATCGCGAGCTGGCCGGGCATCGGCAATATCGGCCTGATTGCAGTCGATACCCTGCGGCGCTCTCTGAATACCGAGCAGTTTGCCTATATCGAGCCCTGGGACTTTTTCTATCCTAATAAGGCTGTTATCCGCGACGGTCAGTTGCTGGATCTCGCGTTCCCGTCAAGTGCCTTCTATTTTAAGAAAACAGGCTGTAATGACCTGATATTCTTCATCGGCGAGGAGCAGCCCGCCGAGGGCGGCCGTGTGTATGCAGAGGGAAACAAGGCCTATGCTATGGCCAATCTGGTGCTGAACGTTGCCCAGAGGTTCGGCTGTCATCGAATTTACACGTCGGGAGCAGCGGTGGCGCCTATCCATCATACCATGCGATCGGGCGTATGGGCGGTGCCGAACTCCGCCAATATGCTGGACGAATTGAAAAAGTACAGCAACGTATTGCTGATGTCGGATGTCGAGGGCAGAGAGGGACGCGGTAACATCACGGGTTTGAACGGATTATTGCTGGGAGTGGCCCACCGGCGGGGCATCGAGGCTGTCTGCCTGATGGGCGAAATACCTATTTATCTCCAGGGTTTTCCTTTCCCCTATCCTAAAGCTTCTAAATCTGTAATGGAGGTGCTGTCGGCGGCTCTAAATATTACCGCAGAAATGGATACTATCAGCCAGTTATCCCTTCAAAGCGAACAAGAGCTTTCGGACCTTTATGAGAAGCTACCGGCAGAGATAAAGGATCAGCTCGACCGTCTTAAGCAGGTCAGTGCCTCGGCTTCAGAAGGTACTGGCGCCATTACTGAAGAGGATAAGAAGAAAATACTCGAAGATATAGATAAGTTTTTCAAGCGGGGTGGAGAGCAGCATTGAGTATGGAACCGGTTTATCAAATATACGGTAAACCCGGCCTCAAGAAGTCTGTTTTAATAGCAGGTTGGGCTGAGGATGCAGGTCATTTAGGCATGCGGACCATGGATTACATTATGAAGGATTTGGGGAGCAGGGAATTCGGTGAGATAAGGCCGGAAGACTTTTTCACTATGGCCGGCGTCAATGTGGAAAATGATGTGGCCATATTTCCACAAAGCAAATTTTATGTAACCGGCGACCGCAAGCTGGTTATCTTCAAAAGCAGCATGCCGCGTGGCGACTGGTACAGGTTTCTAGATGCCGTGCTGGATGTCGCACAAAAGCACTGCGCCGTGAGGGAAATATATACAGTTGGTGCTATGCTGTCATCCGCTGCACACACCATGCCGCGGCTGCTTATGCCGATCGTCAACTCTAAAGCAATGAAGGCGGAGCTGGCACCGTTCAATGTGGTTGATAATACAGACTACGAAACCCCCATCGGACAGAAGCCGACTCTCAGTTCTTATCTGTCATGGCTGGCTGGACAAAGGGGGATAAATGCCGCCAACCTGTGGGTACCTGTCCCGTTTTATTTACTCACACTGGATGATCCGCGTGCGGTTAAGCGCCTGGTCTATTTCTTTAACAGCAAATTCGACCTGGGCATCGACTTCACGGCGCTGGATGCGGAAATAGCCGAACAGAACCACAAGATCGACCAATTATTCACTCAGATGCCGGAAATTGAGGGCTTCATACGACGGTTGGAAGTGGGGGAAGGGCTGGATACGGATGAAGCTGAAAAGCTGACGCAGACAGTGGCTGAGGTTTTCAGGGGAAAGCCGGGGCCGCAGCAGTGATTCTGGTATAATCAGGTGCTTGTCCCAACAACCTGAAAGGAGGTTTCCCCATGGCTCTCAATTATATAAAAGAAGGCAAGATAGCTGTAATAACCCTCAACCGGCCTGAAGCACTCAATTCATTCGATCCCGAGCAGTTGGACCAGTTTAATAAGGCCCTCTATGACTTCAATGAGGATGAGAACCTGTGGGTCGCCATTGTGACGGCCGCAGGCGAGAGGGCTTTTTCCGTCGGAGCAGATATCAAGGCAACCCTCCCCAGGATACAGAACAGCGCCCACCGCGGAGAGATGCCGGCGCCCGCCATCTGCGAGGACATGCAGATATGGAAGCCCATAATCGCTGCAATTAACGGCGCCTGCCTGGGAGGCGGTTTCGAGGTAGCCCTGGCCTGTGATATCAGGATCGCGGCCGAGAACGCCACCTTCGGCTTCCCCGAGATCAACCTGGGGCTTATACCGGGATGGGGAGGAACTCAAAGGCTGCCGCGCGCCATCCCGCTGGCCAAAGCTGCTGAGATGCTGACTTCCGGACGGCCTATAGACGCCAACGAGGCCTACCGCATCGGGCTTGTCAACAAGGTCATTCCGGCCGCCGAGCTGATGGCCGAAGCAAAAAAGATGGCTGAAACCTTGCTCAAGCCCGCTCCGCTGGCGGCCAGGGCAGCCAAGCAGGCCATGCTGCAGGGTCTGAATACTACCCTGCTTAACGGCCTGGAGATCGAATACCAGCTGGAAAAATATGTCACTAAATCGGAAGACTTTAAAGAGGGCCGGCAGGCCTTCATGGAAAAACGCAAAGCTGATTTTAAAGCAAAATAAAATTTATTAAGGAGAAAAACCATGGCATTTAAGAAGATCGGCGTAGTCGGCTGTGGCCTGATGGGTAGGGGCATAGTCGAGGTGAGCGCAAAGACGGGGTATGACGTGATGGTCTCGGAAATAAATAAAGAGCTGCTGGACAAGGGTATGGCGGCTATAAATCAATCGGTTGCTAGGGCCGTTGAGAAAGGCAAGATGACCGAGGATAATAAAAATAAAACTTTGAGCAAGATCAAGGGCACTATAGATATGCAGGACTTCAAGGACTGCGACCTGGTGGTTGAAGCTGCCATCGAGAATCTGGAGCTGAAAAAGAAGATATTCATCGACCTCGACAGGATCTGCCGGCCTGATGCTATTTTAAGCACCAACACCTCCTGCCTGTCGGTGATGGACGTTGCGGCCGTGACCAAGAGGCCCGATAAGGTCCTGGGCTGTCACTTCTTCAATCCCGTGCCCGTGATGAAGCTGCTCGAGCTCGTAAAGACCATAACCACGGCTAAAGCGACTCTGGATGCCGCCGTCGAATGGGGCAAATCGCTGGGAAAGACTGTGATAGTTGCTCCCGACCGGCCGGGCTTTATTGTCAACCGCTCTTTTATGCCCTATATGATTGAAGCGTTTGAGATGTATGAGCAGGGGGTTGCCAGCCGCGAGGATATCGATACCGGCGTGCAGCTGGGATTGAACCATCCTATGGGGCCGCTGACCCTGGCGGATATGGTCGGCCTTGACACACTGCTCTTCGTTATCGACGCAATTTATGCCGAGACCAAGAACCCCAAGTTCGTTGCTCCGGTGCTCTTGCGCAAGATGGTCACAGCCGGGCATTTGGGCCGCAAAACCGGCAAGGGATTTTACGACTATAAATAAGGGCTTTTCGTATCCGGTTTGAGCCTGGTTTAACCCTTGCCTGTAAACAGGTTCCTGGGATTATCGACCAGCATGACCTTGATTTGGGCGTCGGTCACCCCGCTCTGCTTTAGAGCGGGCACAATATCCCTGGAGACGTGGTCTATCCTCCAGTCCTTGAACAGCGCCATGGCCTTCTCGGGCACATCCATGGGGCGTCCCAGCCAGAAATTTACCGTGTCATGCGAAAGCATGATCTTAGAGGCATAGCCCTCCTTGCAGAGGGAGGTGATGTTCTGTACATGTATTTCATCGGGGATGCCGTACAGGATGGAGAGTCCCAGCCTGTCGAAGCCGATGCTGACGCCTTTGGCCAGGATAGCCTTCAAATAGCCGATCTCTTTGGAGTTGCTTACATGCCCGATCATGACTTTTTTCGGGTCAGCCCCCTGGCTGAGGAGGAACTCAGCCTGTTCCGGCCCTCCGGTGGGCCCTTCCGTGTGAGTGATAATAGGAACTCCGGTAGCTTTCTGAGCAATGGCGGCCGCCTTGTGGACATCCTTTTCATAGTCGGTCATAACCGGGCTGGAGCCTACCTTGATTGCCCCTGCCTTGACGCCGGTCACCCCTATACCATCTAAAATCTCCTTGGTAAAAAGGTCGGCCATCATACGTGAGATATCGGTGCCCCATACCTTCCTGCCCGCCCAGTATACGGGTGAACCCTCTTTTTCCGTATAAAGGCCGGTTGTGCAGATTATATTGATGCCGGTCCTGCGGGAAAGTTCTTTATAGAGCAGAGGGTCGCGTCCGCCCGTGTCATTAGGAGTGGGATCGATGATAGTCTGGACGCCGATCTCTTTCAAGATGGCGCAGGCCGCCAAACCGGCCTGCAAGACTGCTTCGGGGTCATAAGGGGCTAGGGTAACATCGGCAAACCAGCCCGGATATGCAAAGCAGAAATGCTCGTGGACCAGGGTCGTACCCAATTTATCGGGAGAGAGGGTGCCCATTGCTGAATTGATCATTTGACCGGTGAATCTCCTGAAGAATTAATTGACCTTCTTCCTGCCTGAGCTACTGTAAAGATATCCACAGTGCACACGCCATCTGCGTGATAGCTGCTGGTCTAAACCATCAACCTTATCCGCGCAGAGGACGTATACTTAATGTCCATATGCAATGCTCCTGGGTATTGTGTAGATCGAACGGTTGTTCTAAATTTAGAACTCAATATATCACTAACAATAATTGGTTGTCAACAGATATTTTGAGCAAAAATATTTAAATATGATAACGGGTTATGTATAATAGGGTGGAATGATTGAACGGTCGTTAGATCAGGTCATTTCCGAGGTAAGTTGATGGAAGATAAACCAGAAAAGTCCCGCGGCAAAAACGCTGCTCCCGCTTTGAGCGTGAAGCGGATAGCCAAAATCGCCGCTTCGTTATTTTTCGAGAAAGGTTACTCGCAAACCACCATGCGTGAGATCGGCAGGGCCTGCCATATAAGCCCGGGCCACCTTTACTATTATATTAAATCCAAAGAGGAGTTCCCCATTCTCTTCGGCAACATACGCTTGAATGATATAGTACAGTGGGAAAAGAAGATCCGCGCAGCTATGGCGGATTTGAAGCCGGACGTGTGCCTGCGCAAGGCTGTTAGGGAATACGTCTACTCGGTCCATAAAAGGCGCAAGATGATAATCTTCTGGTACAGCGTCGCACGGTATTTGAAAAGGGAGCAGCTGACCGGGATGTATGAGATTGAGAATAGGGTAATAAACGTATTCAGGGAAATAATAGAAAAAGGCTGCCGGAGCGGCGAATTCAGCGCCGGCGATCCTTTTCTAACGGCATTTCATGTCGAGCTGGTATGTCAGACGTGGGCGCTGAAACGGTACTATCTGTATAAGCGGTATACCTTAGATCAATTTGCAGATGTTTGTGAGCAGCAGGCTATTTTAATGGCGCGCGGCTATCCCTCGGCCAAACGACGCAGCAGCCCAAAATCGCTATAATTTCTATGGCATGAAAATACAAAAGGCACGTGAGTTGGGTTTTTGTTTCGGTGTGCGGCGTGCCCTCAGGATAATCGAGGGCTCGGCGGATGGGAAAGTCAAGATCAGCACCCTCGGACCGATAGTTCATAATAAAACCGTGGTGGCGCGTCTCAAGGGAATGGGTGTGGAAGTGGTGGATAATGTGGAGGACCTAAAAGGAGGGGTAATCGCCATATCGTCCCACGGCGTTTCACCGGCGGCGCAGGGAAAAATCCAGGCTAAGGGCGCCTCTGTAATAGATACCACCTGCCCTATCGTTCGCAGCGCACAAAAGGCAGCGCAGCGCCTGGCGCAGGCCGGCTTCGGCATCATTATCTTCGGCGAAGCCAAACACCCTGAGGTGAGGGGTTTGCTGGGATGGGCCGGTGAGAAAGCTATCGCCTCAATGGATGCCGATGCAGTCCCCCTTGAGGGATTGCCGGCGCGTATCGGCATACTGGCGCAGACCACCCAGAGCCGTGCCGAGTTCACTGCGTTTATAAGTAAACTGACCGGAAGGCTGCTGCCCCAGACCAAAGAGGTCAGGGTAGTCAATACGCTTTGCCAGGAGACGCAGAAAAGGCAGTCTGCGGCGGAAGATATCGCTGGAACCAGCGACCTCATGATCGTGGTAGGCGGGCATAACAGCGCCAATACACGGCGGCTGGCGGATGTTTGCTCCCCCATCGTGGAAACGCACCACATCGAGAATGCGGATGAAATAAACGACGCTTGGTTGAAGGGCAAAAAGGCGGTGGGCATTACGGCGGGTGCTTCCACTCCGGATGAGGCCATTGAGCAGGTAATCGTAAAAATACGTTCCGTTATCGCCGGTTAGGCCGCCGGCCTCCTCACCCTATCTGACCTGACTAAATCGAACCGCTGTATTATAATCAAAACGTACGATGAAAAAAGTTTCAACGTTCAGCCGTATATTTTTTATATGTGCGCCGGTGCTGATGGCTGTTGCGCTGGCGGTTTCCTGCTCCGGGCCGCGACCGGAGGTAGCGGAAAACAGTACATATACTATCAATGTTAACTCGCAAAGCGTCGGGACCCAGTTCGGGCCCGCACAATACCAGATCGGTCTGGCCTATTTGAGCCAGAATAATTACCAGGAAGCTCTCACGGCCTTTAACTCCGCGGAAAACAATGGGTATTCAACACGCGATGTCCATTTCAGCCGTGCTCAAGCCTATGCCGGGCTGGGACTTTACTCGGGCGCCATTGGCGATTCCAGCATCAGCATAGATATTGACCCGAATTATGCGGCGGCCTACGAGCTGCGCGGCGTCTCCTATCTGAATAATGGTGACTACCAAAAGGCGATAGCGGATTTCACGCAGGCCCTGGCCATCGATCCTTCATTGAAAGAGGCATATTTCAACCGGGGTATGGCTTTGAGAAGCTTGGGTGACCTCGATAATGCCGTCGCCGATTTTAAAAGGGCCATTGGTCTGGACCCGGCGTATTTAGCGGCCGTTATGTGGCTGGGAAGGACTTATTATGCCCTGACCGATTTTGCGCCGGCCATTGAGCAGTTTTCCCGCGCCATTGACTTGGACCCGGTCGAAGCTGCCGTCGCTTATAACGACCGGGCGATATGCGAGGGCAGGAACGGCCGGCTCGATGACGCCCTGGCCGATCTGAATATCCTGGCAGGGTTGCATCCTTCTTTCTATATGGTTTTTTACAACCGTGGTGTTGTATACATGAAGATGAATAAGTCCGACCCGGCCATTGTGGACCTCGATACTTACCTATGCCTGGATATCACAGATAAATATAGCTGCCGGGATCTGGCGGACAACTGGCGCGGCTACTACCCCGACTATTACATCAATAATGAGGATCAAGCTTTAAACGATCAGGCCATGGGCATATGCAACAGCATATTGGTGCAAAATGCTATACAGAAGGACCTGTCCTTTGCTTCGGGTGCGCTGTATTTCCCAGGAGAGCACACGGGTTTCGGCGCTAGAGCCTTCCAGGGGCATCACTGGAGATGGATCAGCCGAGCTGACCTGATAGGAGGCGTCCGCCGATGATATGGAGATGTATATGGGGTATTTCCTGTGTGCCGTCCGGGCCGCAATTTATGGCCAGCCGGTAACCCTTCACAGCAATCCCCTCTTTTTCAGCTATCTGTTTAGCCACCAATAGCATCTTGCCGGCCAGAGCCCTGTCAGCCTTTGCCAGGTCGTTTACAGATGGTATATGTCTCCTGGTGATGATGACATCATGTACCGGCGCCTGCGGATGAATATCGCGGAATGCCACAAAGTCATCATCTTTATATACGATGTCCGCGGATATCGAGCCGGAAGCAATCTTGCAAAAAATGCAATCCATGAGACTTAATTATCAGGCGATCCTGATGGTCTGACAGGTCGTAGTGCGCTCTATACCGCCGATCTTATGGAATTGCTCCGTAATCAGCTTGCCGACGTTGTCAACGGATTCTCCCTCGACGACGGCGATTATATCGTAAGGCCCCATGACCGCGTCCACCGATTTTATCCCATCGAGCTTTTTTAGCGACGTAAGAACCGATTTGGTCTGCCCCACCGAAGTTGTGATAAGTACGAATGCTTTGGCTGCCATAATCCCACCTCCATGTCCTAGAATTTTAGCCTATCGCCTTAGATTTGCGCAAGCTTTCTAATTCAGCTTCGGAAAATCCTGAAGATTTCAGCACTTCATCGGTGTGCTCGCCTGGATAAGGCGCCAGACTCCTTACTTCGCCCGGCGTTCCAGATAGCTTGATGGCGATACCGGGTTGTTTGACCTTGCCGAGCCTGGGGTGATCGAACTCCAGCAGCATACGGCGGTGCAGGAGCTGCGGATCGCTGAAGATCTCGTCCATGGAATACACCTTTCCAACCGGGACATCGGACTTGATAAGCAGATCGAACCACTCATCACGTGTTTTAGTCAGGAAGATTTTTTTCAGCTCCTCCTCCGCCGCTTTCCATTTCGTATCCTGCGGCCTGTGCCCCAGATGGTCTAAATCGAAGCTCAGGCCTTTGAGGTCCTCCCTGCCGATAGCCCTGCAAAAATTTTCCCAGAACCACGGCTCGATGCATCCCAGGCTGATCAGCTTCCCGTCCTTTGCCTGGTAGGTCTTATAGTACGGATAGCCGCCTGCCAGCGCCCATGCGCCCCGCGGGAAATCGTAACCTGCGGCAAAATGCTGCTGCAGGAAAAAGGTCATGAGATTGATAACGCTGTCGGTGTAGGAGATATCTATATACTGGCCCTTGCCCGTCCTTTCACGGGCGAAGAGGGCTGTCAATATGCCCGTCGCCCCGTGCATGGAAGCCCCGGCAAAATCGGCCAGCAAGTTCAATGGGATGGCCGGAGGCTCTTCGGGCCACCCGATCAGGTTAAGCGCTCCGGCAATGGATATATAGTTGATATCATGTCCCGGATACTGGCTGTAGGGGCCGTCCTGCCCGTAGCCGCTGAGCGAGCAATAGATGATGCGGGGGTTCAGCTTGTTTACAGTCTCATAGTCCACGCCCATACGCTTCACGACACCCGGGCGGAAGCCTTCAACGATAACGTCGGCATCCCCGGCCAACCTGTAAAAGACCTCCTTGCCCTGCTCAGATTTTAAATTAATACGGACGCTCTTTTTATTGCGGTTGAGGGCGTTGAAAGCCTGAAGCGTTTTCAATGCCTCGGCGTCGTGCGCATCCGGCACCGGCGCATCGTCGGGCGTAAACGCCTCGACTTTTACAACCTCCGCACCCATGTCGCCCAGTATCATCGTGCAAAGCTCACCCGGCGGCATGTGAACGAGCTCCAATATCCTGATGCCTTCTAGCGCCTGCATATGCCCTCTTTATTCTTCCAACTCATGGATTCAGTATCTTACAGTCGCTGGGGTTGGGAGTCAATAAAGATGGAATTTGGAGCTTGGAGTTTTTCTTTTTATTTGATTTTACCCTTTGGCGAATGTATGATTAACGCGATTTGCCGTTTAAAAGGGGGCATGT
>JBEKVW010000055.1:0-14772 GCA_049513695.1 Dehalococcoidia bacterium
CTACGACGTTGCGCTACTTTGCCTGTTGTGGGAAAAGCAGCTGCTCCCTTTAGCTTGGATGGCGTCCCTGGGGGGATTCGAACCCACGACCCGCTGCTTAGAAGGCAATCACTCTACCTCAGCTTCGAAATGATGGCCTCGCATAGCTGATCAACCACCTGTGGATTGGTCAAAGCAATTGCTCTTTTTTCATTGGTTTTCGTCTCCGTTTACTCCTTATTATTCTTCTCGTTGTCGCTGTCTTATCTTACCTCGAGCAGCAGACCTTTTCAACGTCGGCAGCATTGGTCATGCTGCTAAATGTACGGTAGACCAACCAGTTGTTAAAGCAGATTGTCGGTCTGCTCATATGACCTCCTCGTTAAAGCTATTTAGGTCTTTATTAGCCTCAAGCAGGTGGATTATCAGGTAAGGGTTAAATTCAGTTTATTGGTTCTAGAAAATATGCAGGTAGTAAGCTCTGACTCAGCTTACGACATGTGTACTGCGGCTTAGCTGCTTCAGCATCACTATATGGCTGGAGGCTTACTCAACAGCTTACGGGGCAGAGTCGGGTATTGGGCCGTCATGAATACTGACAACATTGCTAATTCGTAATAGCATAGCAGGGGATTAGGGGAGTTTAATATAACCTTAGTGCGTGTATAATTTTGATAATGTTTATAATTGGTAGTTGAAATACCCTCCCCTACCTCCCCCTGAGCTTTCAGCTTCGCAGTTCTGGAAAATATCCCAGACAGTGGATGCTTAAGATATAGGTACGAGCGCGGTTTTACCCTGGAGAGGGCTAGGCATTGGGCGGAGTTGGATGTTCGCGCGCGAGGGCGGGTCCCACCCACCACACCCAGCTAATAACTACAGAATATATAGCAGTTGTTGAAGTAACTTAGAGGGTGATATACCTGTTTTACTTAAGAGTCTTCTCTTAGCGACTGGACTCTGTATGAGAGGTTTAGGGAAATTTGAAACTTGCTGTGTAAACCGTCTTATTCAGTCCCCCACACACTTGATCAATAGTCGAATTTATTGTAATATTGCTCACTGATATTTTGAAATGAATTACCTGGTTTCATATCCTATCTCTAAAGATAAGTAAAATGTATACAACTATTTTAAATGTTAAATTATGGAAAATAATTTGAATGACAATAGGTTCGATCCGGCTTACGAATTATGGATGTTATTAGCCGAGACTAGACATCTCTTATCGAGAGTCAGGGAAAAGGAACTGCTTGGATATGAAATCACACCAGTTCAAACAGCTATTTTGCTGGCTATTGAAGCTATTGGTAATGAGGCCAAGCCTGCCGATATATCACGATGGATTGCCAGAAAACCTCACACGGTTTCCGAGGCTATAAGCAGAATGGAAAAGGCGGGACTGGTAGCAAAGTGCAAAGACCTGCACAGAAAGAACCTTGTGCGCGTTATCGTAACACAAAAAGGAATGCAAGCCCGTGACAACGCCATTAAAAGAGATTCAATACAACGAGTTATGGGTATATTGAACCAGGAAGAGCGTGAAATATTGAAATCACAATTGGAAAAGTTGATATGTAGTGCACAATCAGAGTTAAGTAACGGGAAACAGCCTGCTTTCCCAGAATTCTATTGGTATCAGTAAATAATATTTATGCTGGTATAATTATAGATTAACGATGGCTAAAATGGTTAGCAGTTTTACATACCTTTTTATAATGGAATCCCTATTAACCTAAGTGCCCTAAGTTAAATAATATCTGCATTTCATTTAAATACAGTTTTTATTGTTATACAAATATGACTAAAATTTAGTGAATCACTACTTGTCAAGGCTCACTCACAATGCCTTAGAGGAACAACACTTTCCATATTCCAGGTCGTAACAACCTTGGAGAAGGTTAGTAATCAGTCACCCATTTACCGTTTTGCGCCGTACGTTTTTAAGTAAAATATCAAACAGTTGCTTTTTATTAAGGTGATCTATTGAGTGGTAAGTGCGCGTGCAATGGTCATGCGCTGCATCTCCGAAGTGCCCTCATAGATCTCTGTAATCTTGGCATCGCGAAGATAGCGCTCCATCGGGTAATCCCGGCAATAGCCATAACCGCCGTGTATTTGCAGGGCTTTGTTGGTAACAAAGCTGGAGACCTCGCCTGCATAAAGCTTGGCCATAGCAGCTTCCTTCATGAAAGGTTTGCCCTGGTCTTTTAGCCAGGCGGCGCGGTAAACAAGCATCCTGGCGGCGTCGATCTGTGTGGCCATATCGGCCAGCATCCACTGGATAGCCTGGTGCTGCGAAATCGGTTTACCGAACTGGATGCGCGTCTGGGCATAGCTCAATGCATCGTCGAATGCTGCCTGCGCTATGCCAAGTGCCTGTGCTCCGACTGTAACGCGGCTGGAGTCGATGGCTTCCATGGCATATCTGAGGCCCCTGCCGCTTTCTCCAAGCTGGTTGGCCTTTGGTATTTTGCAGTTCTCGAAGACGAGCTCTGCAGTCGAAGATCCATGGATGCCCATCTTGTGTTCAAGCTTGCCCACAGAGTATCCGGGTGTATTGCTTTCTACTATGAAAGCAGATATGCCTTTGGTGCCCTTTGTTTTATCTTCGATGGCGAAAACCACGGCGATCGACGCTTCGGCGCCATTGGTGATGAATATCTTGTTGCCGTTGAGAATAAAATAGTCTTCCTGTTTTACCGCGGTAGTCTGAATAGTTCCGGCATCACTGCCTGATCCCGGCTCGGTAAGGGCGAAGCAGCATATTTTTTCGCCGGTTGCGATAGGAGTAACATATTTCTTCTTTTGCTCTTCTGTTCCGAATTTATAAATCGGGTAACAGGCCAGCGAAAGGTTGGCCAGGAAAATGCATCCTAGTCCTGCGCAGGCTTTGGAGAGTTCCTCACAGCAAAGCGTCATCGAAACGTAATCCATGCAGCTGCCGCCATATTTCTCATCGATACTTATTCCAAAAATACCTAGATCAGCAGCTTTTTTGAATATCTCGGCTGGGAATTTACCCTCCTCGTCGATTTTCGCTGCTTCGGGTTTGACAACGTTCGTTGTAAAATCCCGTACCATTGCCTGAAACATAGCCTGTTCTTCAGTTAAACAGAAATCCATCTCAACCTCCATACTATTTTGGTCAACAATAAGTGATAATACCTAATTGAAAGGCCTCGTGTATAGCTTCAAAAACCAAATAAAACATTATAATTGGCAATTCTTAGCTCAGGTTAACCTAACTTCTTTGCATTTCCCAAGGAGCAATCTTCTGACTGTATTATAACGCCTCGTTATTATTTGATAATAGAGTTACTTGCTAACCTCTCTATATCGCTACTTTAATCGTCCCTCTGACTATCGATTCCCACTAAGGGATCAGCTAAGCTTTTACAGTGAGAACCTGTTAGGTATGTCATCAACCACCTGACTTATTCAATAACCTATGACTAGGTATAATTATAAAAGCCTTTACCTGTTTTGCGGCCCAGGTGTCCCGCTGTCACCATCTTGCGAAGCAATACGGGAGCTATGAATTTAGGATTCTTTGTTTCAGCATATATTGCGTCCATGATAAAGAGCAGAGTGTCCAGACCTAGCAGGTCAGCCAGTGTTAGAGGTCCCATTGGGTGGTTTAACCCCAGTTGTACTCCAATATCGATATCTTCCTTGCTTGCAACCCCTTGCTCGTACATCTCGAATGCTTCTACTATATAAGGCAGGAATGCACGGTTCACTATAAAACCTGGACGATCTGGAGCGACTATAATGGTTTTGCCCAGTGACTTGCCCCACCCAGTCGCCATACTCAAAGTTTCCTCGCTGGTAGTGATGGTTTTCACTAGTTCAAGTAGATTCATGACTGGCACCGGATTAAAAAAATGACAGCCTATCACCTTGTCCGGCCTCTTGGTCATCGCGGCAACATCCATTACCGAAAGACAAGATGTATTTGTGCTGAGTATTGCATCGGGTTTACATATTTTGTCCAGATCTGCAAAAATTTTCTTCTTCAAGTCCAAGTTCTCAATAGCAGCTTCGACCACCAGGTCGCAATCTTTGAAATCCTGCATATCCGTGGTGCCTTTGATCCTGCCCAGGGCTGCGGCTTTATCCGACTCACTAATCTTGCCTTTTTCTACTGCTTTAGACAGCGACTGGTTGATGGCAGCCATGCCTTTGTCCAGCAGTTCCTTATTTATCTCAGATACAACCACATCATAGCCCGATTTTACGCTGACCTCAGCTATTCCCCGCCCCATCAGGCCGCAACCAACTACTCCGATTTTCTTAATTGCCATTTTTTTCTCCTTGTAAATATTATTTAGCTTTGAAATTCGCTTTACGTTTCTCAATGAAAGCTTGCCGCCCTTCCTTAAAATCCTCCGAGCGGGTAACATACCGCTCAAGCTGGTACTCCAATTCCAATCCACAGGCCAATGTTGTCTCCAATCCCAGCATCATAGCCAGTTTAGCCGATCTTGCTGCCAGGGGTGCAGGTTTTAGCAGGGATTCAGCCATTTTTCTCGCTTCGTCCATCAGTTCAGCGGCCGGTACTACTTTATTGACGAGGCCGATGCGATAGGCTTCCTGGGAATCGATTGGCCTGCCGGAGGTCAATATCTCGGCGGCCTTAGCCAGAGAGATAGCTCGCGGCAGCCTTTGTGTACCTCCCCACCCAGGAATCAGCCCAATGTTGATTTCGGGAAAACCAAAAGTGGCGTTTTCGGCTGCAATCCTGATATCACAAGCCAGTGCTACTTCGAAACCGCCTCCGAGGCACGCTCCGTTAATAGCCGCGATTAGCGGTTTCCATATTTGCATGACCTCACAAATTGCAGGCGCCGGCATCTCACTCCGATTGGCACTTTCCTGGATTTTGGGCAGCGTGGTCTTTATATCTGCACCCACGGAAAAAGCCCTCTCACCAGTTGCCGTAATGATACCAACCCACAGTCCTTCATCAGCATTGAAATCATACAGGCACTTATTAAACTCACTTATCTGGTCAGGGTCGAATGAATTTAAAGCCTCGGGCCGGTTGAGTGTAATAATGGCAATCTTGCCTTCTTTTTGGTAGCCAACTGCCATAGGAAAACCTCCTTATTGTCCGATTAATTAACGATCAATTGCAATTGAAAACCTGCAATTCTATCTGCCTTGTTCCTTTAATGTGAATTCTACAAATTGGTAATACCACCTGCCCAGTAGCATCACCGTTCCACTATCATGGCAATACCCATACCGCCGCCAATGCACATGGTGGCAAGGCCATATTTCAAGTTACGGCGTTTCATTTCGTTGCCCATCGTTACCAGAAGACGTGTACCGGTGGCGCCCACCGGATGTCCGAGGGATATGCCGCTACCCAGAGTATTTACCTTATTCATATCGAAAGGCAGTTCTCTGAGGCATCCCAACGCCTGTGCAGCAAAGGCTTCATTCAACTCAATTATATCAAGGTCCTTAATAGTGAGTTTTGCTTTTTCCAATACCTTCCATACTGCGGGGATTACTCCCAGCCCCATATAAGCGGGATCAACACCTGCAGAAGCATGAGCCTTGATCTTCACTATAGGCTCAAGGCCCATCGCTTTCGCCTTTTTGTTGGACATCAATAGAACTGCGGCGGCAGCATCATTCAAGCCCGATGAATTCCCGGCTGTAACTGTTCCATTCTTTATAAACGCTGAGGGAAGCTTGGTTAATTTTTCAAGGCTCGTTTCCATCGGCCTCTCATCGGTATCAAACGCGATAGGATCACCTTTCCTTTGCCGTATCATAACAGGCACTATTTCCTGTTTAAACACGCCGCTCTTTATAGCGGCCAGCGCTCTCTGATGGCTCATCAGAGCAAGCTTATCCTGTTCTTCCCTGGTAATTCCATATTTAGCCGCTATATTTTCTGAGGTCACGCCCATGTGATAATCATGAAATCCTTCCATCAGGGCATCCCAGATCAAAAGGTCATAAAATTCGGCCTTGCCACCTACGTCCATCCGGTATCCCCACCTTGCCCGGGGCAGCGCGTATGGGACATTACTCATGCTGTCCATACCGCCTGCCAATATAACTTCCGCATCTCCGGCCATTATTTTCTGCGAGGCTGTTACCACAGCCTCCATGCCAGATCCACAAAGCTTGTTAAGACCATAAGCAGGAGTCTCCTTCGGCATCCCGGCAAATATAGCTGCCCGCCTTACTACATTCTGACGCTGGCCTTGAGGATACACACACCCCATGATCACCTCATCCACCTCAACATCTTTCAGATTGTCCGGCCACTTGTTATGCAGCTCTTCCATATCGCATACATCATTGGCAAGGGCTTTAGGGCCATACCCGAGTAGTTTGGCACTTGGTCTAGGCCGTAAATCAACTCGCGTCAAAACATTCCTGATAACAAGTGATCCCAAATCACATACCGGCACGTCTTTCAGTGCACCACCAAATGAGCCTATGGCGGTTCTTGATCCACTTACAATTACTACTTCAGACAATTCGATACTCCTATCTATATCATTTTGATGACCGTATATCCACATATCTACTTAGAGTGACTGAGCAACTCTAAAGCCTACTAATACCGTTAAGTCAAATACCGAGGTACGTGCCCCGGTAGTCTAACTTTAACGCGGTGACTTCACCGCCCGAGAAACCTTGGCCTACGCTTCTCCGCGAAAGCTAGTATCCCTTCTTTAGCGTCATCTGTGTGACCAAGCTGGGAAATAACGTCGCTTTCATTTTGCATGTGTGTTTCCAGCGTTTCTGTCCAACCCCTTTGTAACAGGTTTTTAGACATAGCCAGCGCCCTTGTTGCACAAGTCGCAAGTTGCGTAGCAACCGAGTTAATATGCGGAATAATTTCGCCGTCGGGCACAACGTTCGTAACCAAGCCTATGGCGAGCGCATCTGAAGCTGACAACTGCCGGTTAGTTAAAATCAACTCGGATGCCTTTTTCAATCCTATTGCACGAGGTAATAAATATGTAGTCCCCGCATCAGGAGTTAATCCTATTCCTGTATACGCCACCGTAAAACGCGAGGATTCAGTAGCGACGATGATGTCACCCAAGCAAGCCAGACCTATTCCTGCACCAGCTACAAACCCGTTAATCCCCACAACCAACGGTACATTAATACGGGATAATATGGATATTGCAGCATGCAAGTAAGTGGTAATTTCTTTGAGATGGTTCGATAAGACATCAATATTGGCATGAAATTCTTTTACGTCGCCACCTACGCAGAATGTGTTCCCTGAGCCGCATATAATCAGTGCTCGTACGTTGGGATCAGCATTACACGTGAGAGCGACGGACAGCAGATCTTTCGCCATCTGCAGATTAATTGCATTTTTCGCGTCTGGCCGATTCAAAGTAATTGTCGCAACATTCCCCTGAATCTCATAAATAATTGTCTCTAATTTCATAGTCATGATACCGTCCAATTCGAAATAATTCTCGTTTCTGTTACACGTCGACATAGCTTCTGGGCAAATTCAGTGAAGAGCACCATTCAAAATTCTCCGACATACTGCAAATCCCTGGGTTTAATTGATGCTACATGTTCCTGCGGTACTTGCCACCGACCTTGTAGAGCGCACCGGTTATCTGGCCGAGTGAGGCATAGCGTGCGGTTTCCATCATCTGTTCAAACACATTGCCGCCAGTGAGCGCGACCTTCTGCAATTTCAGCAGGGATTCCTTAGTTTTGGAGGCAGACCTCCTCTGGAAATCGCGAAGGTTATCGATCTGGGACTGCTTTTCTTTCGATGTCGACCGGCTCAGCGGAATGTCAAAGGGAATTAGGTTTTTATCGTCCGGGTTTAAGTAGGTATTCACTCCGATAATAGGCAATTCGCCCGAATGCTTGCGCTGCTCGTACAGCATCGACTCATCCTGGATTTTGCCGCGCTGGTATTGCAACTCCATAGCACCCAGCACCCCACCCCGCTTTGAAATCCGGTCAAATTCGGCCAGGATGGCCTCCTCTACCAGTTCAGTCAGCTCCTCAAGTATATACGACCCCTGCCAGGCATTTTCATTTTTAGTCAGGCCGAATTCCCGCATTGTGATCATTTGAATCGCCATTGCCCGCCTCACCGATTCTTCCGTAGGCGTGGTTATAGCTTCGTCGTACGAATTCGTGTGCAGCGAGTTGCAGTTGTCGTAAAAAGCCAGAAGCGCCTGCAACGTGGTGCGGATATCGTTAAATTGGATTTCCTGCGCATGCAGCGACCTCCCCGAGGTCTGAATATGGTATTTCAACTGCTGACTGCGTTCGTTTCCACCGTATTTATGCTTCATGGCGATGGACCAAATCCTGCGTGCAACACGTCCTATCACAGCGTATTCCGCATCCATACCATTGGAGAAGAAGAACGAGAGGTTGGGAGCAAATGAATCGATCGGGAACCCCCGCTGCAGATAATACTCCACGTAAGTAAAGCCGTTCGCCAGGGTGAAGGCAACCTGCGTAACCGGGTTAGCGCCGGCTTCGGCTATATGATAGCCGGATATTGAAACGGAATAATAATTGCGGACATTGTGCTTGATGAAATACTCCTGTATGTCGCCCATCATTTTCAGCGCAAACTCGGTGGAAAAGATGCATGTATTCTGTCCCTGGTCTTCCTTGAGAATGTCCGCCTGCACCGTTCCCCGCACATTGGACAGCGTTTCGGCCTTGATTCTCTCATGCTCATCAACCGAAGGCACTCTGCCATTTTTCTTCACAAAATTATCCACCTGCTGATCGATGGCGCAATTCAGGAAAAACGCCAGCATTACTGGCGCCGGGCCGTTGATCGTCATCGACACTGAGGTGCTGGGTGAGCAGAGATCAAAACCGGAATAGAGTTTTTTTATATCTTCAAGGGTACAGATCGAGACACCCGACTCACCCACCTTGCCGAATATATCGGGCCTTTCCTGCGGGTCCTCTCCATAGAGCGTTACGGAGTCGAATGCAGTCGAAAGCCTCTTGGCTTCATCGTTGCGAGACAGGTAATGAAATCGCTCGTTTGTGCGCACCGGGCCGCCTTCACCGGCAAATTGGCGTTTAGGCTCCTCTCCCTGCCTCCTGAAAGGAAATACCCCTGCAGTGAACGGGAACCGCCCGGGGACATTTTCCAGCATCAGGTACTCCAATGCCTCGCCGTCATATTTCAAATCAGGGACTATCACACGGGGTATAGCCGTGCCTGCCAGTGTCGGCTCCGTCAACTGCACCTTGTATTCCTGCCCGCGTACCTTATAGCGGAAAACTTCACCGCGGTAGGATTCACGCAGGTCGTCCCAACCTTCCAGCAGTTTGCGGGCCTCGGGGGACTGTTTCGCATATAGTATTTCGATATGCTTTTCCAATACCTGGCGCGCTGTTTTTTCTTTTATCTCCATCAATGATGTGCGCAAATGCTGAAGGCGGCGCGCTATGTCCGCCTGATGATGCACTATCTTCTTGTAATCCCTAACGGTGTCTGCAATCTCACCCAGATAACGGATACGGTCGGGCGGAATAATATGCCTGACACCGCTGGTCAGTGTGACCTGGTCCTCCGGTATCCGGCAAACGAACTTGCGTCCGGTCTTTTTCAAAACCAGGTTAATAAGCCCCTTATAGAGGCCATTCACACCTTCGTCATTATACCGGGCGGCATTTGTACCGTAGACAGGCATCTCTTCAAGCGGCTTTTCAAACAGGTCTTTCGATCGC
The DNA here is from genome assembly GCA_049513695.1 of Dehalococcoidia bacterium. Lineage (GTDB taxonomy): Bacteria > Chloroflexota > Dehalococcoidia > GIF9 > UBA5629 > UBA1162. The sequence goes on from JBEKVW010000055.1 coordinate 9,703, forward strand.
CGCAACTGCGTCCTTACGTCACGCAGGGCATCCTCCGATCCCTTACGGTCAAACTTGTTCAGCACAACTATATCCGCATAATCCAGCATGTCGATTTTTTCGAGCTGTGTGGGTGCACCGTATTCCGCAGTCATCACATAGAGGCAGATGTCCGCTATGTCCACCACTGCAGCATCGCCCTGTCCAATGCCTGCAGTTTCAACCAATATCAGATCGTAGCCGGCAGCTTTGACAATAGAAATAGCATCCAGGATGACCTCGGGAAGTTCCGTCTTTGATCCCCGGGTAGCCAGGGAGCGCATATAAACACCGTCGCCATAGACGTAATTCATACGTATACGGTCTCCGAGTAGCGCCCCGCCGGTCCTCCTCTTGGATGGATCAGCCGAAAGGACTGCCACGGTCTTGCCGGGATTATCGTGGCGGAAGCGAAGAACCAACTCATCCAGCAGCGAACTTTTGCCTGCGCCGCCAGTACCCGTCAATCCTATGACAGGCGCTTTGCTTCGCTTTGCTTTTTCATCAATGATCCCATTGTATTTCTTCCATGGATCGACGCCCATCTCGGCCAGCGTTATCATACGGGCTACCTGCTCCATCTGCCCTGTCCCCAGGCTGTCCGGCCCAGGCACCCCGGCCCCTTTCCTCGACTTGGCGTTTCTCGTGGGGATATCAATTGTATGGAAATCGCTGCGCTGCAGCAGTTCATCTATCATACCTATAAGACCCATTTTGCGGCCGTCCTCGGCATCGTAGATACGCTCGATTCCATATTTTTGAAGTTCCTTAATCTCGTCCGGCCTGATAACACCTCCCCCGCCACCGAATATACGAATATGACCAGCGCCGCTTTTCACCAGCATATCACGCATGTACTTGAAGAACTCCATATGGCCGCCCTGGTAGGACGAAACCGCTATGGCCTGCACATCTTCCTGCAGGGCAGCTTCCACGATTTCGGAAACCGAACGGCTGTGTCCCAGGTGGATTACTTCGGCCCCACCGGATTGGATAAGCCTACGCATGATATTTATAGCAGCATCATGCCCGTCAAACAGGCTGGTGGCGGTGACTACTCTTACTTTATGCTTCAGTCCATATCTTTTCATACTTAGCAAGCCTCTCTCGGTCAAAGATTGTTAACTATATGATCACAAAGGTAATTTATGCACTTTATTATTAGTTGCTTTCACGTTTTTATTTTCGTTCCATGTGGCATTAATATACCGCGCCAACGCTGAATATTAAGAGTTAAATTTTTCGCCTATTTACCCGCCCGATAAAGCGATAACAAAAGTACACTCAAATGAATGGTCAAATACGGTTTCATAATCAGTGATACTTCTATGGTTCACTACAACAAAAGCACCACGAATCAAATTGCCCTGTTCGTCATAGAAATATTTTGTGAACTCAGTGCCATATTTTTCTGCCAGCATGCAAATGAGTTCGCGCAAGCTAATTTTATCAGTTGATAATACAATTTTATCTACCGTCTTACCGGTGATACGCTTAAAGGGCTGAAGATATTTTATTCTTATTCTTATTTCCATCACTACCGTACATGAGTTTATATCTACAAATTCCCTCAAACACGATTATCTTGGATATGCTGACTCATCACATTCGTTGCAGACTGGCTTCAATCTTTAATTCCAGCCAAATACTTTACTAACTGCTTGCGCGATTCCAGGTCATACGATCCTCGAATTCCAATGAGCTCCATTATTGGCGAACCACCCCCATGGACACCAGCATATTGCATAACACCTCCTACTGCTGAGCATGTCAGATCGGATATGAAACGCCAAAGACGATGCTGGCTCTCCGCTGATATTTTGGGGTTTCTCATAATATACTTTTCCAGATATCCCTTGGTTTCAGCATTTAGCCAGTCCCCTTCATGGGGAAGTGTTGCGGGTAAACCTCCTGATATTGCGCACAACGTTTCATACTCGTGATAGATATTTTTGCCCGCTAAATACCTTCCGGCATTGGAATAGACAAATGCTGGTTCATATATACCCGAAGACGTACATCTAGACTTTACGGCTGATGCTATGCCTGTTGCATAAATGAGCTCGGCAATTACCATCAATTCCGTAATTTCATTCGTGATATGAGGAGCCTTGCTAACTCCATTGTACTCCGCTGCTAGTGCACAAGCTCCCATTACCACATCCGTAACCCCAGGTTTGCAACCTGTATAGCTGTGCCTATGAAAATTGGCAAACAATAGTGCTAGACGAGCGCCAAATTCCCACTCGCCACACATAAATATTCGATCTTCCGGCACAAATACATTGTCAAATATCGTGAAACTGTCATTCCATCCCGCAACATCGGCATAAGGGCATTTTAACTCATATCGAGGACGTGGGGTTGTCACCCTGGAGATAAATTTTATTCCCTCTGTATCAGCAGGAATCGCAAAAGCAACAGCCCATTCTCCTTCCTCGGAAGTTAGAGCACGAGTTGGAATCACTAGGATCTCATCAGCGTAAGAACCAATTGTATTATGTATCTTGGCCCCACTTACTATTATCCCACCTTTGCGTTTCCCAACCATATGGAGATATAAGTCAGGGTCCACCTGCTCATGAGGTCGCTTGCTTCTATCACCTTTTGTATCCGTCTGCGCTCCTGCTGCCACAAGATCATTTTTTTGATAGTATTCCATATATTTTAGAAAACGACTATGATAATCTGTCCCCTTTTTTTCATCTATCTCTTTAGTCGTAATCGCAAGAGCATTCAGAACATCGTTTGACATACATCTCTGAATGCAACCTCCAGCCAATGGTGCCAGCACCCTTATCATCTCCTGTTTTTTTAAAAGGTCCTCTGAACTTTTATGGAGATTGTTAAAACGGTTAATAACATCTTTATTATTAAAGTTGGATTTTGTAACAACAAGTTTTTTGTGTTCGTTGTGAAACGCTGAATCGAAAGATAATTTTACTACGTTAATTGCTGAATTAAATCTTTCATCTGTTCTCTGAATAGACGTCCCATTCTCGTAAACATTAGGTTTTAATTTATTGATTCTTTCAATAAAATCTTTACTAGTTATTATTGCCATTTTCTGATACCTCCTAATATTAAGTGTTAGCAATCACTAAGTATTTAAAGCATTTGCATAATCGCTACGTAATTATCGTGCCACGATTATTATATCACTTGTAATTTAGATGTCAACCCTTGACAAATAATTTTCTTACATTTATAATCGTACTACGACAATTCGAGAGTAAATTACTACGGTATTCATACATGATCAATAGTTTGGTACTGGCTTTGCTATATAAATAAGGAGGATTAGCATGAAGGTGAAAAGTTGGCCGACAAAAAGCTTGGGGATTGTGGAGCAGAATATCAATGGTGTAAAAATGCAAATCTATTCTGATAGACCAAAATGTATCAGAAACATGTTCTGGACAACCGTCAAAAAATATCCCGAAAAAGAAGCTTTCGTTTATGGAGAACGACGGCTAACTTATAAAGAACTTGCGAAGCTTGCCAATAGAGTTTCTTCAGCCCTGCAAAAAAATTACGGCGTCCAGAAGGGAGACAGGATTACCCTTCTTTTCAGTAACACCATAGAACTTATTATTTGCTATTGGGCGGCCGTCCAGTTAGGAGCGGTTATTTTATGCCTCAACACAAGATTATCCGGCGAAGAAATTAAGTTTCAATTTGATGATACTGAAGCCAGTATATTAATCATGGAGGACGCGTTTTGGAGTACCATAGATCCTATCCGTAATAAACTACCTCAATTAAAAGCTATTTTTGTCACTGGTTCACAAACCCCAAAAGGAGCCCTACCATTTGACATGTTGATCAACGGCTCAGATGAAAAATATAATGCAGTGGAGATTGAAGAGGAAGATATTGTAAGCATTATGTACACCTCCGGTACAACAGGCAAACCTAAGGGGGCGATGATATGTAACAGGAACCTGATATGTAATAGTATGAGTTGTTTGAGGGTTCTGGAGATTGGACCAAATACAAGACAAATAATATTGACCCCTTTATTTCACGGCTCAGCTCTTCATACACAAATGATTGCGTCAGTTTTGGCCGGTGGAACTGCGGTGATCATGAAACAATTTAGCACAAAAGAAGCCTTGGAATTAATGGCTAAAGAAAAGGTCAACTATATTGTTGCCGTGCCCACTATGTACTGGTTTTGGCTTACGTTTCCAGAGTTTCACAAATACGATCTTAGTAGTTTGCGGACGCTTGTTTCAGGCGCAGCACCTGCCGCTCCGGAACTTATCAATAAACTGACTGAACATTTCCCCAAAGCGCACTTCATCAACGCTGGCGGGTTAACAGAAGCTACGTCTCTTTGCTATGCTTTGCCTCCCGAGTACGCCGCAACAAAAAATGACACCATCGGATGGGCAACGCCATGCGTGGAAATAAAAATCGTTAATGATAAGGGGCGTGAGTTACCGTTAAATGAAGTGGGTGAGATGCTATTTAAAGGACCACATATAGCAAAGGGTTATTGGAAACGCCCTGAAGCAACTAAAGAAGCGTTTACAAAAGGCTGGCTGCACACTGGCGATATTGGTAAAGTTGATGCGGACGGATTTCTCGTTATCTTGGATCGGAAGAAGGATATGTTCATAAGAGGCGGGCAAAACATCTACTGCGTTGAAGTGGAAAATGCCATGTATACGAACCCGAATATCGCGGAAGTCGCTGTAGTTGGTGTACCTGACAAGATTTGGGGCGAATTGGGTAAAGCATTCGTAGTTAAGAGGCCTGGTGCGAGTGTTACCCCAGAACAAATAAAGGATTCCCTTAAGGAAAAACTGGCAAAATATAAGATACCAGAGTATATAGAATTTGTGGACGCTTTACCCCGTAATCCAGGTGGTAAAGTTATGAAGAACGTGCTCAAAGGTAAGTAATTATTAGTATAAACGCTGTAAAGGAGAAAGAAATATGTTTGTCAGATCTACAGGTTTAGGTAAAACACCTATGGTAGCCAACGTTAAAATGTTACAGTTCGCAAAAATCAATAAAGAAAGCCTTAAAGACGACCCTTCGTGT
>JBEKVW010000056.1:0-14698 GCA_049513695.1 Dehalococcoidia bacterium
ATACCCATGACCGAGTTCTCCATGGGGCTGACCGGCGATATCAACGATATTACCAACGCCCACAACCTGGCCATGGTCGCTCTCACGGCGCGCATGCAGCACGAGCGGAACTATGATGATAAGAAACTGGCGATGCTTTCCAAAATGAAACGCCTGGACGTTGACCCCACCCGCATCGAGATGGGCTGGGTGATGGACTTCTGTGCGCAAAGCCTGCGCAGCATCATTATCGGCATCGGCGGCAAGATGGACGGCTATCAGATGCAGTCCAAGTTCCAGATCGCGGTGAGCTCCGAGCTCATGGCATTGCTAGCCATCGTCAAGGACCTGGCCGACCTGCGCCACCGCATGGACCGCATCACGGTGGCCTACAACAAGCACGGTGACCCTATAACGACGGGGGACCTGCAGGTGGGCGGCGCCATGACGGCTTTGATGCGCAACACCATCAACCCCACACTGTGCTGCACGGCGGAATACCAGCCCCTCATGGTGCACACCGGCCCGTTCGCCAACATCGCCCTGGGGCAATCGTCCATCATCGCTGACAGGATCGGCCTCAAGATGTTCGACTATCACGTCACTGAGAGCGGCTTTGCCGCCGACATCGGTTTTGAAAAATTCTGCAACGTGAAATGCAGGTTGAGTGACCTCAAGCCCCACGCTTCCGTACTGGTGGCGACCGTACGCGCCCTCAAGATGCACGGCGGCGGTCCGGTCATAGTGGCCGGGCTGCCCATGCCCGAGGAATATATGAAGGAAGACCTGGGTCTGCTGGAGAAAGGCATCCCCAACATGCTCCATCATATTAAGATTATTCAGGAAGCCGGGGTCTGCCCGGTGGTCTGTATCAACGTTTTCCATTCCGATACCAAAGCCGAGATAGCCATGGTAAAGAAGGCTGCCGAGCTGGCGGGGGCGCGCTGCGCCGTCTCACGGCACTGGGAGTTCGGGGGTGAAGGCGCACTGGAACTGGCCGACGTGGTCAAAGAAGCCTGCAACGATGAGAATGAGTTCAAATTCCTCTATCCGCCCGAGATGAAGCTGCGCGACAGGGTGGACAAAATCGCCCGTGAGGTTTACGGCGCCGACGGTACGTCCTGGTCGCTGGCTGCGGAAACCAGGGCCAAAGCCCTGGAGTCGGACTCTGAGTATGACGACTATGCCACCATCATGGTCAAGACACCGCTCAGCCTGAGCCACGACCCTGCGCTCAAAGGCGTTCCCAAGGGCTGGATACTGCCTATCAGGGATATCATGGTCTATTCAGGCGCCAGGTTCCTCTGTTTCTTCGCAGGCGAGGTCAACCTCATGCCCGGCACGGGCTCCAACCCCGCCTTCCGCCGCATCGACATCGACCCCCACACCGGCAAAGTGCACGGCATTTTCTAATCTTGATACTTGCACCATGATCGGAGGATAGTAGTATGCAGTTTAAAACTTTACTCTTTGATATATCCGACAATGTCGCCACGATCACTTTGAACCGTCCCGAGGCCAACCACGCCATCGACCTTCAAATGGCCAAAGATCTTTGTTATGCCGCCATGCACTGCAGCGAGAACTCCGCCGTCCGGGCAATTTTGATCACCGCAACCGGCCCCGTATTTTGTGCAGGTGGTGATTTAAAGGCTATGGCTGGTGAAGTCGAAAAAACTCCCGATCTTCTCAAGGAAATGTCCAGCTACCTTCATCTTGCCATCTCGCGTCTGACACGTGGGGCGCCGCCGGTCGTCATTGCAGTCAACGGTATTGCCATGGGTGCCGGGATGAGCCTTGCCTGTGTGGGCGATATTGCAGTGGCTGCACAGTCCGCCACTTTCACGGTAGCCTATACGCAGGTCGGACTCACACCGGATGGAGGCCTCACATATTTCCTGCCGCGCCTGGTTGGGCTAAGACGGGCCTCCGAACTCGTGCTGACCAACCGGCGGTTGTCCGCCAAAGAGGCGCTTGAACTGGGCATCGTTACCGAAGTGGTGCCGGATGCTGAGCTGATGGCGCGTGCCGGGACGCTCGCCAGGCAGCTTGCAGCAGGAGCAACCCGGGCTTACGGCGCCGCCCGTAAGCTCATACAAGGCGGCCTTTCCTCATCGCTAGAAACGCAGATGGAATTTGAAAGCCAGTCCATCGTAGATATGGCGCGTACATCAGACGCTCATGATGCATTCGCCGCTTTCGCAGAGAAGCGCAAGCCGAGATTCCGGGGAAAGTGATAAAAAGGCTTTTGTACTCTCCACGTTCTTAAGCTAAAATCTTGCTGTGGATATGACAAGCCTGGGTAAAATACTCCTGATCTTCGGTGGTGTTATCATCGTGGTCGGGCTGCTGTTCATCTTCGCCCAGCACATCCCTTTCTTCGGCAAATTGCCAGGCGATATCTTAATCAAAAAAGACAACTTTTCGTTTTACTTCCCCATAGTTACTTTCATTATCATCAGCATCGTACTCACCATCGTGATCAATGTTATCTTGCATTTCTTCAATAAATAACCGCATGAAGCTATCCGATTTCGACTACGACCTGCCCCCCGCATTCATCGCCCAGCACCCATTGGCGCAGAGAGACCATTCCAGGCTGATGGTCATAGACCGCACATCACACTCCATCGAGCACCGTCGTTTCTACGACCTTACAGATTATGTCAACAGCGGCGATACACTGGTCTTCAATAATAGCAGGGTCATACCCGCCCGCCTGAAAGGGACCATAGCCGGCAGCCAGAGGCAGGCCGAAATACTTCTGCTGAAACAGCTATCGCCCGACACCTGGGAGGCGCTGGTAAGGCCGGGCCGCAAATTGTTCCCGGGCTCCAGGATCTTGCTGACAGGTGAGCAATTCGCCGCAATTATAGAGAGGCGGGAAGCCGGAATCAGGGTGGTAAAGTTCTCCAACCCTGAGGGACTGGATGGCCTGGGCGAGATGCCCCTGCCGCCATATATCAAGGCCAAGCTGCAAGATCGGGAACGCTACCAGACCGTCTATTCGGCTGTGAAAGGCAGCGCCGCAGCGCCCACCGCCGGGCTGCACTTTACCCCCGAGCTTCTGGATAAGCTGAGAAATAAGGGGGTTAACCTAGCCTTTGTTACCCTGCACATCGGTCTGGATACTTTTCAGCCAGTGCGGGCGGAAGACCCGTCGCACCACAAAATCCATACCGAATTTGGCCTGGTGGATGAGGAAACCGCGCTGCTGTTGATCAGGACCGGGAAGGCGGGAAAACGCGTCATAGCCGTCGGGACCACCTCCGTACGCTTGATCGAAGCGGCTTCGCAGGCGGGAGAGGCCCTGCCCTTCTGCGGCCAGGTGGGACTCTTCATATTGCCCGGCTACCACTTCAAGACCACCGATGCCATCATTACCAACTTTCACCTGCCCCGGTCGACACTGCTCATGATGCTCTCGGCCTTTGCGGGACGTGAATTTCTGCTGGATTGTTATGAAAAAGCCAGGGAAATGGGCTACCGCTTTTACAGTTTCGGCGACGCCATGCTGGTAAAATAAGAAAACGCCAACGCTTTGACAATCACGTTCGAAAATTCGTAGAATTTCATATCTATGACTGTCTTTAATAAAGTCCTGATGGCGGTACTTTTAGCTGCCATCCTGGTCACCCTGGGCCTCATTATCTATCTCCAGGTGACCCCTCCTCCATCTGACAGGTTCACTGAATTTTACCTGCTGAACGGGGACGGCAAGGCTGCCGATTATCCGGTTGAGGTCCATGCTGGCACGCCTGTGACGGTTACTCTGGGCCTGATAAACCGTGAGGGCCAAACCGCGTCTTACAACATAAACCTGGTCTGGAACGGCGTAACTATCCAATCTGCCCGGGTGCCTGCCCTGACTCAAGACCAGAAATGGGAGGGGAAAACCAGTTTTACGCTGAGCGCTCCGGGCGATAATCAAACGGTGGAGTTTTATCTCTTTATGAATAATGGTGATAAACCGCATATCAAGGACCCATTGCTTCTGCGGGTAAATGTCATTAAGTAGGTAATATCGATTTTCACTAAGCGGCCAAACAGGAATATACTGATTATTATTGCGTGAAATTAGTCGAATAAAAAATATTAGGGTAAAGGAAATATGTGCGGAATTATAGGCTACTGCGGCAACAACGGTAAGGCGTCATCCATAATCTTCGAGGGGCTGAAACGTATGGAATACCGAGGCTACGATTCGTCGGGCGTAGCCATGATTTCCGGCGACGGGCTGACGGTTAAAAAAGGAGTCGGCACGCTGGAAGAGGTAAATAAAAAATACAAGCTGGATAAGATGGCCGGGTATATGGGCATCGGCCACACCCGCTGGGCCACGCATGGAGGCGTAACTCAGATCAATACCCATCCGCACTGCGATTGCAAAAAGCAGATAGCCGTCATCCACAACGGCATTATCGATAACTACCAGGAGCTACGGGATGACCTGATCAAAAGGGGACATCATCTTATATCTGAAACCGACACGGAAATAATCCCCCACAAACTCGAAGATGAGATGAGAAACGGCCGCTCGCTTGAGGAAGCTGTGATGCATGTGGCGCCCAGGCTGCACGGGTCGTATGCTTTCCTGGCCATCTCCACCAAGGAGCCCAATAAAATCGTGGGCACACGCAAGGGCAGCCCGCTGGTAGTCGGCCTGGGTGACCATAAAGCTTTTGCAGCCAGCGATTCGCTGGCGCTTAGCGGCCTGATCGACAAGCTCTACCTGCTGGGAGATGGCGAAACGGCCGTTTTAACTCCCGAGGAAACAACGTTTTATGACCACACTGGCCGCGAAATCCCCAAGAAGTTCATTAAGCCCGACACGACGTGGAAGGAAAGCGAGAAGGGCGATTACGCGTATTTCATGCTTAAAGAGATTATGGAGCAGCCCAAAACCCTGATTGCCGCCGCCAACCAGGACAAGGAGAATTTCACCAGCATTGCCCTGGATATACTCAGGGCTGACCACGTGATCATAACCGCCTGCGGCTCATCCCGTTACGCCGCGCTGGTAGGCAGGTACCTTTTTTCCAGCGTGGGCAAGAAATTCGCCGAAGTAGTCATGGCTTCGGAGTTCCAGTACTTTGCCGATTCGGTGGACAAGAACACGCTGGTGCTGGCAGTATCCCAGAGTGGCGAAACGCTGGACGTTATCGAGGGCGTTCAACTGGCGCGCAAGGCCGGGGCCAAGATCGTATCTATCATCAACAGGCCGCAATCCCTGCTGGGCGAGATCAGCCACAATGTGATCTATTTGAATTGCGGCCCTGAGATCGGAGTTTGCGCCACCAAATCATTTCTGAACCAATTGGCGGTCTTCTACCTGCTGGCTTTCGCCATGGTGCACTGTTTCGATATGGCGGTGGATAATATCCACAAGGTAGGAAAGCAGATATCGAAGGTGATCGATTGGAACAAGGATGAGATTTACAATATATGTGAGCACTATTATAAAAATAACGATTTCTATTTTATTGCGCGCGGCATCAATTTCGCCATCGCCTCCGAAGGCGCCCTCAAGCTGAAGGAAATATCTTATATCCACGCCGAGGGCATGCCTGCCGGCGAGCTCAAACACGGCACCCTCTCACTCATTGAAGATGGCGTACCGGTCCTGGCTATTTGCCCGGCCGACTATACTTTCAGGGAGACTTTGAGCAACGCCATGGAAGCTAAATCCAGGGGCGCCAAAATCATCGCCGTCTCAGACGAAAATAACGAGATATACGACCACTGGATCAGGCTTCCCAAGGTTCACGAACTCCTGTATCCCATTATCGCTGTTGTCCCCCTGCAGCTTCTGGCCTACTACATGACCATCAAGCGCGGACACAATCCCGATATGCCCCGCAACCTGGCCAAATCGGTAACCGTCAAATAACACGGGGAATTTATCCCTCACCCCCCGCCCCCTCTCCCCGGAGAGGGGGCTTCTTTTTTCCTAAGAGGGAACAGGTTCCCTCTTCAACGCCTTCCTTCACGTCATTGCGAGGGCGAACCTTTAACCCGTCATTGCGAGCGCCTTAACCCGTCATTGCGAGGAACACTGTGACGAAGCAATCCTTTGTTCGAAGGTGGGAGGCCTGAAGCAATGACAAAAGATTGCCACGTCGCCCTTCGGGCTCCGCGCAATGACGTAAAAATAAGAAGTTCCTTCATCACGTCATTGCGCGCTTGATCGAAGGAACCAAACGCCTGCGCCCAGAGGGTGTTGAAGAGGGGCTGCAAAGCCCCTCTTAGAAAAAGACCACCCTCTCCCTTCAAAGGGAGAGGGCAGGGTGAGGATAGAAATATTCTATTGACTTAGCATCCTATTCCAGATACTCTTTTACTCAAATGAACCCTGATGATCAGGTTTCCAAGGTAGTTGCCGTTATCCCCTGCCTTAATGAAGAAAGGTTTATCGGCGGTGTTGTAACCAGGGCTGCCGGATACGTGAATAAAGTCATTGTAGTGGATGACGGCTCAGCCGACCATACTGCGCAAGCAGCCATCCAGGCCGGAGCCGAGGTCATCCGGCACCCGGCCAGCCGGGGCGCCGGCGCCGCTACGAAAACGGGGCTGGAAGCTGCCCTTAAAGCAGGCGCCGATATCATCGTAACACTAGACGGAGATAACCAGCATGACCCGGATGAGATCCCCATCCTTCTCAAGCCTTTTACCACGGGCGAAGCCGATATTGTCATAGGTTCACGCTTTCTGAGGGAGGCTTGCGTGCCGGCTTACCGCAAGTTAGGAATAGATATAATAACCTGGCTGTACAATGCGGGCCACAAAGAGAGGATCGTCGATGCGCAGAGCGGTTTCCGTGCATATAGCAGGAAGGCTGCGGAGGCGGTGAATATCACTTACCCCGGATTTGGATTCAGCATTCAGACGCTGGTGCAGGCGCGGAAAAAGGGACTGAAGATTGTTGAGGCGCCGATATCCTGCATTTACCACGATGCGGGCTCCACTGTAAACCCGTTTATCCACGGCTTGAGCGTTGCGCTGGCCGTATTTAAAATAAGGATGAAGGAAGAATTCACTAAAACGGGTAAGAGCTGAAGCGAATGAGAGTCCTGTTCGTGCTGGAAAACTATTTTCCTTTCATCGGCGGGGCCGAGGTGTTGTTCAAGAACCTGTGCGAAGGCCTGGTAGCGAAAGGCTACGAGGTCACAGTGATAACCAGCAGCCTACCAGAGGCTCCCTACAATGAGATGGTAAACGGGGTTGATGTGCGCCGCGTTCAAACGCCGCGTAAAGGGTCGCGCTACTGGTTCACATTCCTGGCGATCCCACAGGCTCTCAAGCTAGTTAAAAAGTTCGATATAGTTCAGACTACGACTTACAACGGGGCTTTCCCGGCCTGGCTGGCGGCCGGGTTGGCCGGTAAGAAATGCATCATCACGGTGCATGAAATCATCGGCTCGGGCTGGAAAGATATGCAGGGCATGAACTGGCTGACGGCCTGGCTGCATAGATTTCTGGAATGGCTGATCGTCGCACTGCCCTTCGACCGCTATGTGACGGTATCTCAATACACCGCAAAACGCCTCGAAAAATACCGCATCCCTCCACAAAAGATATCGGTAGCTTACAACGGTATTAATTACGAATTGTTCAATATCTCCAAAGCGGACAGGTCCGCCATGAGGGAAATGCTGCACCTTAAGGACAATTTCGTATATATGTATTTCGGCAGGCCGGGCATTTCCAAAGGCGTTGAATATCTGATCGCCGCAGTGCCTTTGATATCTAAGGAGATCCCCGATTCTAAGCTCCTCCTCTTGCTGGGAAAGGAGCCGGCCGAAGGCTATAAAAAGATACTGGCTTTGATCAAGGAAATGCGGCTGGAGGACCGGGTGCTGGTTCACGATCCTGTACCCCGTATCGAGTTGCCCGGTTACGTTGCCGCCGCAGACTGCGTCGTGGTCCCTTCCATCTCCGAGGGATTCGGGTTTACCGCTGCCGAAGCCTGCGCCATGGACAGGCCGGTGGTGGTTTCGGATGTTGCATCCCTGCCGGAGATAGTATCAGGCAAATACGTGCTGGTTGAGCCCGGGAACGCCGCGGCTATATCAGCGGGTGTAATTCGGATTCATCGTGGAGAGGCCACTGTAACCGACAAGAAATGTTTTTACTGGGCCAGTTGCATCGACAACTATGATAAAATTTACCGGCAGGAAACGGGTAATTCCTAACAAAGGAGAGGTAAAGTGAGTTTTAAAAATAAAAATGTCCTCATAACCGGTATCAGCGGCTTCGCAGGCTCATATTTGGCCGACCACCTCATTAAGCAGGACGCTCACGTTTTCGGCCTTTTCCGCAGGCGAGCCGACGGTATATGTCCCTACAATCTAAAATGCCTGGGAATTCAGGACGACCTGAGTTTGATGGAAAGCGACCTGCTGGATATATCCAGCATAGCTTCAGCGCTCGACAGGGGCAAGCCTGATTATATTTTCCATATGGGGGCACAATCATTCGTGCACCGGTCGTTCGTTTGCCCCAGCGAGACCATGGACATCAACTGCGGCGGCACCAGCAACCTGCTGGAAGCTGTGCGCAATAAGGGTATCAACCCGGTCATCGTCTTTGCCGGCAGCAGCGAAGAATACGGATTGGTCATTTACTCTGATGCGCAGTACAAAGCAGCCAAAAAGAAATACGGCGTTATATTCCCTGAACCACATAAGATTCCTGAGGTGCCGATCAGCGAGGAAAACCCGCTGCGCCCGATGTCGCCTTACGCCGTGACCAAGGTCTACGGCGATTTCCTGATGAGGAACTATCACGCCAGCTACGGGTTGAAAACCGTCGTCTCCAGGGGCTTCAACCACGAGGGGGCAGGCAGGGGTATCATGTTCGTCACTTCCAATATCACCCAGCAGGTAATGAGGCTGAAGAGGGGAGAGACCGATAAGATAGTAGTCGGCAATGTCAATGCCTTCCGGGACTGGTCACACGTGACCGATATTGTCAAGGGCTATTGCCTGCTGGCCCAGAAGGGTAACTATGGCGATGTCTACAACCAGGGATCGCAGCGCACCAACTCCGTTGTCACCTACCTGCTGCTCAGCCTGGAATGCGCCGGCCATAAAGTGGAGAAAATTCAGTCTATCAGGGGCAAGAAAATAGTCTCTAACCCCACCGCACCGGACAGGACTAAATTCTCGGGGTTAAGTTTTGAAAAAACTAAAATCGACCAGATGCTGCTGGACGGCGAGATCGAGTTTAAGGCTGAAGACGGCGGGCTAACCGTTTTTACCAGCAAGGGTAAGGTCACCGTCATTTTCGATTCAGAACGGTTCAGGCCGGCGGAAGTGCCCATACTCTTGGCATCTACTGCAAAGATAGATAAGCTAGGCTTTAAGACCGCTTACAGTCTCAGGGATATTATTAACGACCAGTTGAATTATTACCTGGATCCTTCGCGGTAATGCCCGGAGGTATTGGTCGCTGTTTCCCAGGTAGCAGGAATCTCAATGAAAGTAGCTTTGCTAACGCCCACTTTCTCCGGCTTTAGCGGCATTGACAGGGTGGTTGACTGGCAGGCACGCAAGCTGATAGAAAAGGGCGACAGTGTCGACATATTTGCCTTCGATTCTGATATGCAGCCTTCATCACAGGCCTCCCTTCACATCCTTGGTATGCCCGGAAACCCATTCTGGCAGCGTGTATACAGGCTGCTGCTCCCGTTGGATTTCATCAAAAACCCACGTATTGCCGCACTGCTAGCCGGGTATGACACGATTTACAGCCACCAGTACCCCATGAACTGGCTGGCCCTGCTTGCCAAAAAGAAATATGGGACAAAATATATTTACTACGATTACGGGATCGCACCCCCGGCGGCCTTCAACAGCCTGCTGGAGCGGATATATATGTACTTATTTACACAGCTCGCCAACTGGACGGCCGGGAAAGCTGACGGCGCCATTTCAATCAGCAACTATCTGCAGGCTGAACTTAAGAAGGATACGGGGCTGATGAGCGAGGTCGTATATCCCAGAATAGACGGGGGCAGGTTTCACGAGGGTATCGACGGTTCGTCAGCCAGGCAGAAATACGGGTTGGGCAACGGACCTATCGTACTTTACGTGGGCAGGGTTTCACCGCATAAAGGCATCCACCTGCTTATCAATGCATTTAAGCAAGTTAAAGGCCACTTCTCTGTAGCACATCTGCTTATAGTAGGAAAACATACATTTAACGGCTACTCCCGCCGGCTTAAGGCCATGTCGGACGACAGCGTGATCTTCACCGGCTACGTGCCCGATGATGAGATGCTTCAATACTACGCAGCCTGCGATATCTACGCCACAGCCACAATGTGGGAAGGGTTTGACCTGCCTCTGGCAGAAGCAGGAGCCTGCGGCAAGCCGGCGGTGGCCTTCAGGCTTGGGCCTCACCCCGAGATAATAGTAGAGGGCAAAACAGGGTTTCTGGTACAACCCGGGGATGCCAGTGCGATGGCATCTGCCATCGGGCAGTTGATGGACGACGGGAATCTGCGACGGGAGATGGGCAATCAGGCAGCTAAATTTATCCGGGAGAAATTCGCGTAAATGCAGTGGCCTAACGACTGGCGGTTGAGGGATTGCCTGTGTGTATGCGGCGGTATCAGCCTGCTGCAGGTAATTCTTGTATTTCTGTCTCAGGTCGGGATCGATGTGCCTGTTATCCGTCAAATTACCGGGTTCGTCTTCATCACCTTTATTCCCGGCATCTTGCTATTGCGCATACTCAAGATTCACAACATCAACATCGTGGAAAGCATAGTTTATTCGGTAGGGCTCAGCCTTTCCCTGATAATGCTTGGCCTTGCTCTGGCTGACGTCACTCTGCCCCTGGTTGGAATCAGGCAGCCGCTTGCTCCAGTGGCAACCATTTTGACACTGGCTGCCCTATATACCGTATTGATGGCCCTGGCATGGTTACAGGAAAGGCGCGCAGAGCTGCCCAATATTACTAAGACCAGGCCCGCCCTCTCGTTGAACTCGGTACTATTCATGGTCCTGATATTGGCACTGGTCGTAGTAGGAGTGAAGGTAAGCGATCTGACAGGGAATAATCTCATTATTATAGCTAGCTTGCTGCTGATCGCCGCGGCGGTGGGACTCGCCGCCTACAGGAGATTTATTCAACCGGCCGCATATGCCTTTGCCCTCTTCATCATAAGCCTGGGGCTCCTGTATCAGACAACGCTGATGTCGCCTTTCATGGTCGGCACTGACGTCTATGCCGAATACCAGGTATACAGGACGGCAGCCTCGGCAGGAGTATGGCTTTACACGCTGCCCTCCACTATAAATTCCTGCCTGAGCATAGTTATTCTGGCGCCGGTTTATGCGGGTATGCTGGGCATCAGCGGCATCTGGGTTTTCAAAGCTGTTTATCCTATCCTGTTCTCCTTCCTGCCCCTGGCCCTTTACCGTATTTTCCGCATTCAGACGGGCCAGTTCCGCGCCTTCCTGGCGGCCTTCTTCTTCATGGCCGTACCTACTTTCTCACTGGAGCTGACCAGCCTGGCACGGCAGCAGGTAGCCGAGCTGTTTATGGGTCTAACTATCCTGCTCCTTGTGGATAGAAAGATCACAAATGGGCCGAAGCTGGCAATGTTGCTATTATTTTCTTCCGGCATCATTGTCTCCCACTACTCACTCGGGTTCATAAATCTTATATATATGGGGCTCTTGCTTGTATTCATTGTGATGATGAAACGCGGCTTTTTCCCTCGCTTATGGGCATTGCTCACCCGAAAGACAGGCGGCCTGCCCGATTATATAAATCGGCCCGGCTCTGGCAGCCTGCCGCTGCGGCTGATCATCTTGACCGTAGCCTTTTACTTCGTTTTTGCCTTTGCCTGGTACGGTTTTACATCTTCAGGCATCAACCTGAGCTTTTTAACATATGAGTGGTCCCGCCAAACCGGCTCCGTTAACCAGATGGTGGGCGGCGCAATTACACAGCCGTCAGGGAATATCCCTCCTTCTTCTTCCGCAGCGCCGTCTGATTCCCTTATCAAAACTGCGCTGGGCTTCTATTTCTGGCAGGTATCATGGCAGGGGAAAATATTCAGGCTGTTACAGTATTTGACACAGCTTTTCCTGGTGGCGGGATGCTTCAGGCTGCTATTGAGGCCGAAAGGATTGAAGTTCAGCCTTGAATACATTGCCTTGAGCGTGATAAGCATTCTCCTGCTGATAGCCTGTATTCTATTGCCGTATTTAGCCACGGTGTTCAATACTTCACGCTGGTATCATGTATTGCTTATCACACTTGCCCCCTTCGCCGTGCTCGGCGGAGAAGCCATCGTCCTCTCACTAAAATACTTGTGGCAAAGAGCACGCGCGTCTTGGCCGGTCGTAAGCTGGGAAATAGTCAGCCCGAAGGTACTGGCATCAATAGCAATTGTCATCTTTGTCCCGTACTTCATATTCACATCAGGCATAATCTACGAGGTAACCGGCCAGCAGGTTACGGACAGGGTTGACGCCCCGTATTCCTTTGCGCTGAGTAATAACCGCCTGAATCTAACCGGCATCTTTAACGAGCAGGACGAGGCCGCAGCCGAATGGCTTTGCAGCAAGTCAGGGGGGACAACTCTAAATATATACGCCGACGCTAATTCATACAAAATGTTACTGATGCCCGGTTGCTCTGTGAACTGGATCTATATCCCGATTCGAGAGAACCTCCCCTCGGCATCCTATCTGTATCTCACATCCTGGAATAACGAAAAAAACAGTATAGCTTTCTCACAATCAGGAAAACCGGGACTCAGGAGCTTCTACAATCTCACCGATGTGCCAGCAACGATACAGGCAACAAATTACGGTGATAAAATCTACTCAAACGGCGGCCCCGCGATATTAATTTTGACCAAATAAATACGAAGTAGCTGTGACTTAGAGATGCCGGTTGGCCCATGCATTCAACCCACACTCTCAATGTTTTGGCCAGAGCCTGTTTTGCATCCCTCGATAGAGGCTTCTCCATTGTCTGCGCCATGCCAGCACCAGGAAGGGGCCTATCAGGCTGACCTGAAGTAAAAAGGGAATGAGAAATAAAACAGGAGGGGCATATGTCTTGTATAACCGCCACCACAGTTTATAGGCGCCTGCACCCACCTTTTTGCTGATGAGGCTCTGTGTTTCTGGGAACTTGGAAAGCTTGGCCCCGCTTGCCTGCCATTTGTGCCAGATTTTTGATTTGGGCTGTAAAACAGTCCTGAACCCTGCTCTTATGATCCGCGTGCAGTAGTCAAATTCCTCAATCGCGAAGAAATAATAAGGGTCCATGTAACCCACCTTATCTATAACCTCTTTCCTGATGATACAGGACGTCCCGGGTACATAGTCCTGATCGATGGGCTTCTCATATTGCCCACGGTCTTCCTGATCGCTAATATATGTGCCGTTTATCCCCAATAACCAGTTGATTTTTCCGCCGATATACTGAATCTTATTGGGATAGTAATAGTAATATACTATGGAACTTACAATGCCAATGGATTTATCATTTTCGGCCGTAGTAACCAGCTCAGTCATAAACTCAGGATCAACAATGACATCATTATTAAGAAGCATTATATAGTTGGTCCCTCTTTCAAGCGCATGCCTCATACCAATATTGCAACCCTCCGGGAAGCCATAATTCTTATCGTTGGCTATAATCTCTATGTAATTACCGTATTTTCCCTTCAGTATCTCGACATCATCGCCGCTTGAAGCGTTGTCGACTATGATTATTTCAAAGAAGGGATACGTGGCTTTTTTCAGAGATTCGATACATTCAATGGTGTCCGCGCAGCCATTCCAGTTTAAAATAATAATTGATACTTTTGGTTGATTCATTTTTTGAACATTTCTCTTATATTTTGAATAGCAAGCTCAAATCCCGCCTTAACCAGGACCAGGATCCTCTGAATATAGACCGGCTGATACGTATTCCACTCACCGTTGCTGGTATAAATATGCCGGTAGTCAAGTTTATGCTTTTTTATCAATTTGTAAAGAGTCCTGTAATAAGTTTCGGGCAGCGCTCCCAAAGATAGGAGAATTCTTATTCTACTGCGATTGTGCCATGGCCCGGTCGACCTGTGGTAAATTGACTTGGGTAACACATATACATCGTACCCGAGTTTCTTGCAGCTCAAGCAATAGTCCACAACGTAGAGATGCCAATTATCGCATGCATCCTCATCAAATTTCAGTACATCAAAAACTGTCCCAGGCACAATT
Source organism: Dehalococcoidia bacterium (assembly GCA_049513695.1). Taxonomy (GTDB): domain Bacteria; phylum Chloroflexota; class Dehalococcoidia; order GIF9; family UBA5629; genus UBA1162. The sequence goes on from JBEKVW010000056.1 coordinate 14,217, forward strand.
AGAAGACATTCGTCGTTAGTCTGCACTTTTTCGGGTTTTTCGATAGGATGTCCGAATTTCCACGGACTATGGTCTTCATGATTCAGTATAATATTTCGGCCCCGGTCTTTAAGTTTGCGTCCGGTCTCGCTCATCCCCGCCACCCCGGCTGCACCGAATTTGCCAATTGAGTCCAAAATCGTTTCCGTATCCGATAACCATGATGCGGAGCATAAGTCTACATCCTGGTGAACAAACATAATGTATTTGCCGCTGGCTTCGGCAGCCCCATAATTATAAGCCTGGGCCGCTGATTTGAACCGGCCTTCGATATTATCTATAAGTACCAACTGAAATTTGGTATTCTGCCCTTCAAGACTCTTCAGTAAATAATCGTTTAATGCTTTATTGTTGCTGTAAACGCATACAACAGTAAACATGAATTTACACGCACGTTGCCTTATCCAATAAAATCGCTTCTATCGTCATACTTTGCATTAACG
>JBEKVW010000057.1:0-14067 GCA_049513695.1 Dehalococcoidia bacterium
CCATTTCGTTCAGCCTTAAAAAACTGTTACTGCTGCCTTCTCATTGCTACGAAGATCACGCCGCCGACCAGTGCCAAGAGTATCAATGCGCCGCTGATGTAGAACTTGAACAACATAAGATTCGTCGTTCTGGGCGTATTTCACACGTACTTGACAGCTACGTTGTTTTTATTTAGACTTCCCATCGTAGACAGATTTGCAAATAGGGTGTTCGAGGGGCTGTAATAATGGACACAGCTATAGTTGTAGTGTTGGCCGTCGGCGCCTTCCTTTTAGGAGCTTGTCCGTTTGCTGTCTGGATAGGCAAGTGGGCGCTTAACAAAGATATACGCAGCTACGGCGATGGCAATCCCGGCTCAACCAATGTATTCAGGGCGGGCAGCAAGTTCTGGGGTGGGGTTGCCGTGGCAGTGGAAATGTGCAAGGCCATGCCCTTCATCTTGATCGGCAGATTGATTTTCGATATTACCACACCAACTTTATATTTAATCGCGTTTTGCGCAATTCTGGGCCATGCCTTCTCCCCATTTCTGAATTTCCGTGGAGGTAAAGCCCTGGCGGTTTTCGGCGGTGCGGCTTTAGTTTTGCCACAGTGGGACATCTTTGCAAGTATGATCATTTTATTGTTTCTGTGTACCCTGTTTATCGGCAATGATTCCTGGGTTGTAATGATCAGCACCATAGGCACATTGACGATGTTGATTGTCAACAGGGCTGACACGTGGGAAATCGTATTCGTCGGCTGCGTTACCGCCGTTTTTATAATAAAGCACTTCCGCGATCTGTGGTTGGATATGGGGCATCCGGGCCGTCTCATAGTTTGGATCAGGTCCAGAAGGAAAGCCGCCTGAGAAGTCTGCTTTGGGAGCTGACAGAATTTGATTTATCAACTGCTGGTCTTGGCGGGACTGGTCATTTTTTTTATCAACCTCCTTTTAAACCTTTTTACTCTTAAACGTCCCTCCAAAAAAGCCGGCCTGCCCACTGATCTTCCGCTTGTTTCCGTCCTTATTCCCGCCAGAAACGAAGAAAATAATATTGCCAATTGCCTCGCATCGGTAATGCAACAGGACTATCCCAATTTCGAGGTCCTGGTAGTAGACGATAATTCCACTGATCGAACATACGAAATCGTAAGTCAGATTGCGGAGGCGGATCCCAGGGTACGCCTTTACAGCGGCAAGCCCTTGCCTGCAGACTGGGCAGGCAAACCATTCGCCGGTTATCAGCTGGCTCAACATGCCCGCGGAGACTGGTTTTTATTCCTGGATGCCGATACGATCTGCGAAAGTCATATGATCAGGGGCACTCTGGAAATCGCCATCAAATATCAGGTTGCGCTGCTGTCAGGGTTCCCCAGGCAAAAGTTAGCCGGGCTTACGCAGAAGATCGTTTTGCCCGTCCTTTTTTATTTTGCCCAAATGGCCTGGTTCCCACTCTGGTTATTTCACAGCTCTAAGAAACCTATGCCAACCATGATAATAGGACAGTTTATTCTATTTAATAGAGCTGACTACTGGCGGATAGGCGGACATGAGGCGGTAAAGTCGAGGATAATGGAAGACGTATGGTTTGGACTGGAGATGAGCAAGGCAGGCGGGCGGACACTGGCGGTGGACCTGTCGAAAACCCTTACTACAGAGATGTATGGCAACCTGGCAGTGATGACCGAAGGGTGCATGAAATGGTTTTATTCAGTTGCTGCACTGTCGCCGTTAGCCCTGGTGGGATTTGTGTGCGCCGCTTATATATTCTTTTTAGCCCCGTTCTATTGGGCCTATATTGATCCGGTTGACTCCCTGATGACTTCCGGACAATTGACGGAATTGAGCGCCGTCATTGCGGCCCAGGTGCTAATCCTTTTATTAATGAGAGTTATAACGGATCAATATTTCAGGGGATCATCGATATCCTTTATTTTTCATCCGTTGGGCGTAGCGTTCTTGATTTTGGCAGTAATTATCGGGGCTTCCCGACGTGCCCTGGGAGCCGGGGTAGCCTGGAAAGACAGGGTCTATCAAGGCTTTACACATATAAAATAAATTTTCAACTGATACTGTCAGAAAGCCCGGTTTAAAATCTCCCGGTTTACTGTTAACATTAATGCCTGAGTAGCAGCCATGGATTTTGAATTCAGCGAAAAAGAGCAGCAATTGCGCCAGGAAATCCGTGAATTTGCCAGATGTGAGATGGCGGGCCGGGACATAGTAACCGGTTTGGAAGAGGAGAGCCGTGACGAGGACTGGGAATTCGCCATGCAGATGTCAAAGAAGCTTTCTAAGAAAGGCTGGCTGACCATGGCCTGGCCTAAGGAGTATGGGGGCAGAGATGCTTCTTTTTTTGAGCAGCACGTCTATATAGATGAAGCCAGCTACTGGGGTATTCCCGGCACGACTATGGGCGTGAGCGGAATAGGTTGGGTGGGGCAGTCTTTGATGCTCTTTGGCAGCGATGAACAGCGGAAAAAATATATACCGCCAATTGCCGCGGGCGATCCGGACGGCGTATGGTGTACGGCTTACAGCGAGCCAAATGCGGGCTCCGATTTTGCCAATATCCAGACACGCGCAGTCAGGGACGGCGACTATTACAATTTGAACGGACAGAAAATATGGACCAGCTGCGCCCACAGGGCGAGGTGGTGCTGGCTGGCGGTGAGAACGGACGCCAGTGTAAGTAAGAAGCAGCACGGTATCAGCCTTATCATCCTGGATATGAAAAGCCCGGGTATCACCATTAAACCGATTTACAACTACGCGGGCATTCATATTTTCAATGAACTTTTTTTCGATAACGTCAGGGTGCCAGTAGCGAATCTCGTCGGTACGGAAAACAGGGGCTGGTACCAACTTATGCAATCCCTGGCCTTTGAGAGGCATAGCGTTGCACCGCAATTTTACGGCACCGCTAGACGAATACTTGAAATCGTTGTTAAGTATGCCCGCGGGACAAATTTACACGGAAAGCCGCTAGCGTCTGACCCACTGGTAAAGCACAAGCTGGCCGAAAGGGCAATTGAGCTCGAGACGCTTAAATTATTTGGCTACGAAATAACCTGGAAGCTGAGTAAGGGGCTGATTCCAATATATGAGGCGGCCCGCAATAAAGCTTACTGCGATTTCGTAATGCAGCGCCTGGCAATCACGGGAAGCGAAATAATCGGGGCGTACTCGCAGGTTGACATGCTGTCTAAATGGGCAAAGGTGGAGGGAAGCATCACACGTCTTTATATGATGTTCCCAGGAATCTCGATTGCCGCCGGTACGGACGAGATACAGAAAAATATTGTCGGCCAGTTCAAGATGGGATTGCCCAGGCCGTACTAGTTAGCTTAAGAGGGGAAAATGGATTTCGATCTTAATGAACAGCAGCAGATGTTGAGGACTATGGCCAGGGACTTTTTGTCACGTGAATGTACCAGAACGCATGTAAGGGAATTGGAGAAGGACAGTCGGGGTTATGATCCTGACATGCTGGCAAAAATGGCGGAACTGGGATGGTTGGGCCTGGTACTACCGGAGAAATACGGTGGGTCGGGAGCCGGTCTATTGGACCTTGTTGTGCTGCTGGAAGAAATGGGAAGGAATATTACACCCGGTCCGTTCTTTTCGACTGTGGCTCTAGGTGCCTTACCCCTGATGAAGTTTGGGACGGAAGTGCAAAAAGCAGCGTATGTGGCCGATATTGCCGGGGGTAATAAAATATGGTCACTGGCTTTAACCGAAAAGTCCGGCAGTTGTGACGCAGCCGATATAAATTGCCGGGCTGATTATAACGGCACGCACTATTTAATCAACGGCGAGAAATGGTTTGTACCGTTTGCACATGCTGCGGATTTCTTGATAGTTATTTGCCGGACCGAGGAGTTAAGCAACCCACAGCAAGATTTGACTGCATTTATCATAGACACGAAATGCCGGGGCTTGAAGATTGAGCTCATACCCACGATAGCCGGGGACGGACAATGCAGAGTCAGGTTCAAGAATGCCACGGCGGTCAAACAAGATATACTGGGCGGAGTGGGGAACGGCCGGAAGGTGTTTGATTTTATTATGCAGAGCGCCACCATTTTGAAGTGTGCTGAAGTATCCGGCGCCTGCCAGGCTGTATTGGACATGACACTGGCTTATGCCAAGGAAAGGATTCAATTCGATAAACCCATTGGTTCCTTTATGGCCATTCAGCATAAGCTTGTGGACATGCTCACCGAGGTGGAAGGGCTTCAGTATCTGGTTTATTACGCTGCCTGGCTGCTGGCTTCGAGTCAGAAAGCAGACACCCAAATATCAATGGCCAAGGCCAAAGCAGCCGAAGTATACCAGCAGGTGTGCATAGACGGTGTTAAGATACACGGTGCCATAGGATTTTGCATGGACCATGATATGGGCTGCTTTTTCAGGCGCATAAAATCAGCCGAATTCATGCTGGGAGACAGAGACATGCATCTCTTCAAAGTCGCCAGCGGCATCGGTCTTTAATTGACCGGTCAATAAAAAATTAGCTTTATAAGTGCCATTATATTGAGATATTCAGATACAAATATGTACGTATAGGTAGTTGTGATTTACGATAAGATAGTGTAAAATCTGTCGCTGACGGATTAGCGACACCATTGAATACAGTTCCGGACAAAGGAGGAAAGATGGTAGGCATTAAGTCGTATGGAGCGCATATACCAAGATTTCGTTTGGATCGCAATATAATGCAACTGGCGCTTTTATTTCTAGGTTTTGCGCCGTTGAGGGGCGAAAAGGCGGTGTCTAACTGGGATGAAGACAGCATAACCATGGCAGTTGCTGCAGCAGTGGACTGCTTGAAGGATGAGGATAAAGACCGGGTTGACGGAATGTACTTTGCCAGCACATCTCAGACATACGCCTTGAGACAAAACGCAGGCATTGTGGCTGCTGCCCTGGATCTTAAGACCGATACCAGGACGGCAGATTTCACTGACTCCACCAAGTCAGGCACGGCTGCGCTTCTGGCCGCTGCCGACGCCATCGCTGCCGGATCGCTAAACAGTTGCCTGGTCTCCGCAGCGGACTGCAGGGTCAGCAAGGTCGGCAGTAATGGTGACTATACCTATGGAGACGGCGCTGCGGCATTTTTGCTCTCTAAAGAAAATGTGATCGCAAGTATCGAGGGAGCTTTCTCAACTACCCATGATTTTGTGGACCGCAGGCGACTTGAGGGTGAACGCACCGAACATATGTGGGAGGAGCGTTTTATCCGCGATGCCGGCTATATGAAATTTATTCCGGAGGCTGTTAAAGGGCTGGTTGATAAATATAAATTAAATATCAAGGATTTTTCCAAGGTTATCTATGCATGTGCTTTTGCCGGCGCTCATTCCACTCTCGCCAGGACGATGGGACTGGCGCCCGAGCAGGTACAGGACCCGATGCTGAATAACGTCGGGGAAACCGGAGTGGCACAGTCACTGATGATGCTGGCTGCAGCCCTGGAAGATGCCAAACCCGGGGATAAAATCATGGTGGTAAGCTTCGGGCAGGGATGCGATGCCTTCTACCTGACCGTTACAGATAATATAACGAAAATGAAAGGCAAGAAGGGTATTAAAGGCAACCTGGCCAATAAAGTATCGTTGGGGAGCTATGAAAAATACCTTGCTTTCCGCAAATTGATGCCTTCTGAGATTGGCATCAGGGGTGAGGAGACGCTCTATACATCGTTTTCAATAGTCTCCAGGGATAACCGGGAGATATACGGCATGGTAGGATCGAAGTGTAAGAAATGCGGCACTCCAGCTTGGCCCGTTCAGAGAATCTGTCCGAACCCCGACTGCGGTGCAGTCGACCAGATTGAGCCGTACAGATTTGCGGATAAGAAAGCTAACATATTTACCTATACCAGCGACTTCCTGGCTCCCAGCATTGATCCGCCCTCCTGCTACGGGTTCATTGATTTCGTCGGCGGTGGCAGGACTGGAGTAGATTTTACAGACTGCGATGCAAATAGCCTCAAAGTAGGCATGCCGGTCGAGCTGAGTTTCAGGATTAAATTTACGGATGAGAAACGGGCGGCTGTTAACTACGGCTGGAAAGGCATCCCAATCGTCTCGTAACCAAAAGGAAAAACAAGGAGGACATGTAAATGGCCGAGGGAATTAAAGATAAAGTTGCCATAATCGGTATGGGCTGCACCAAATTCGGCGAGCGCTTTGACGCAGGCCCGCAGGACCTGATCGTGGAGGCTTTTGTTGAATGCCTGGAAGATGCGGGCATCGAAAAGAAAGACATTCAGGCCGCATGGTGGGGTGTGCACATGCCCGACATCAGTGTTGGACGAGGTGCAACCATACTGGGCCACACGCTAAAGCTGCCTTTCATTCCTATAACCCGTGTTGAAAATTTCTGCGCCACCGGGTCCGAAGCATTGCGCGGCGCCGTATATGCAGTTGCATCCGGGGCTTATGATATATGCCTGGCGCTGGGAATGGAGAAATTGAAAGATACCGGTTACGGCGGCCTGCCGGTGGCGGGAATGTTAGGTTACAAGATGCCGTTGGTTAATTTCAATTTGTCCGCGCCGGGCGGGTTTGCCATGTTGGCCACCAAATATTTTTCGCAGTACAACCTCAGTCCTCAGGAAGGCAAGATGATGCTTGCCCAGGTTTCTGCCAAGAGCCATAGGAACGGCGTCCTCTCTCCTAAGGCACATCTCCGCAAGGAAATTACAGTGGAACAGATCATGAACGCTCCGATCATAGCATGGCCATTGGGGCTTTTCGACTGCTGCGGAGTAAGCGACGGCGCGGCTGCAGCCATAGTCTGCAGGGCTGATATGGCCAAGAAATTCAGGAAGGATCCCGTATTCGTTAAATCCCTGCAGATTGCAGTTTCTTCTGGCGAAGAGATGCTTTATACCAAGTGGGACGGCTCGCATGTTGAGCCTGCCTATCGCGCCGGCATAGCTGCATATAAGGAAGCTGGTATTAAGAACCCGCGCGAAGAAGTAAGCATGGCGGAAGTCCACGACTGTTTTTCCATCACCGAAGCAGTTACGATGGAAGACATGCAGTTCAGCCCGAGGGGTAGGGTCAAAGACGACATTGAGGCAGGCAGATTTAACCTGGATGGCGCTCAGCCTATTCAGCCTGATGGCGGCTTGAAATGTTTCGGGCACCCCATAGGGGCCAGCGGCCTAAGAATGATGTATGAGATGTACAAGCAACTGCAGGGTAAAGCCGATAAGAGGCAGCTAAAGGACCCCAAAATAGGGCTTACGCATAACATGGGAGGTTTTCCTTCCATGAACATAGTGAGCGTCTGCATCGTTGGAAAATAAAAAATAGGGGAGGCGGTTTTATCATGGCCGTATTTGTGGTCCCTGAAAGCTTGAAAAAGATGGTCGGGCAGACCGAGGAACCCGTTGTCTTCAAAGTAGAGGAGGGCGCAATACAAAGATATGCACGGGCGGTAGGAGATGCTAATCCTTTATATAATGATGTCCAGTATGCGGCTCAAAGCAAGTGGGGACGTTTGCTGGCTCCACCGGCGTTCCCTGGCTGGCCTGTAAAATCCGACGGCTTTGACATGATCAAATTCGTTGAAAAGCTGATCAAAGCTGGAGCTCCCATGGGTTTGCTGGATGGTGGTGTAGACTATGAGTTTTTTTCGACCGTTGCCGCAGGCGATACCCTCACCGCTGTGACTAAAATCGAAAGTATTGAAGGTCGTGAAACAAAGCTGGGTCCCACCATGATAACTACGGTGGAGACTACCTTCACTAACGAAAGAGGGGGCAAGGCATTCGTTATGCGGAACATGTTCCTGAATTTCTAAGACACCCGGATATATATGCGGGAGGAATAATGGCAGAGCAGATATATTATGAGGATGTGGAAGTGGGGGGAGAAATAACTCCTCTTAAAAAAGTAGCAACTACCAGGATGCTGGTGCAGTGGGCTGGTGCTTCCGGCGACTTTAACCCTCTGCACTATGAAGAAGATTTCGCGAAAAACCTTGGCGTCGGCCGTCCAATTGTTCACGGGGCGCTCAAAAGGGCATGGCTGGTGAACCTGATGACCGACTGGATAGGTGAAGAGGGAAGGTTGAAGAGGTTGTCCTGCCGTTACCGCGGCATGGACTATCCGCGCAAAATGAAGAATTTCGATGAACCGCAGGATGGCGAAACTTGGTGGTGCAAAGGCAAAGTAACCAGGAAATATATAGAAGGTACCGAGTTCTTGGCTGAGTGCGAGATTTGGGTTGAGAACGGAAAGGGAGATAAAACTACGCAGGGGAGCGCTCTGGCGGTTCTACCTTCAAAAGCTAAATAACAGTTCTTTTTCGATCGAATTCATAACCGGCGGCCGATTGCTATCCATATTCGTCGGACAAGTACACACCCGCGATCAAGAGAATTTTAGCGGATAATGCATTATAATAGGCCGGGGAGTAACTATTGTGTATAACATAATCTGGGATGTGATTCTATCGGTCATAATAAGCTATCTGCTGGGTTCCATACCTTCAGCTTACCTTGTTGGGCGCGGTTTTAGAGGCGTAGATATAAGGGAAATCGGCAGCCATAATATGGGCGCCATGAATGCTTTCTATGCGATCGGATTCTGGCCCGGGATGCTGGTACTGGCTTGCGATGTCGGCAAAGGAATGCTGGCACTGTATTTCACATACCTGCTATCTGTGTATTTATTCCCGCTTGACGCCAGCTACGTTATCCCTCTCGAAATGCTCTCAGGTGTCGCGGTGATCGCAGGACACAACTTTACGGTTTTTCTCAAATTCAAAGGTGGTAAAGGGGGAGCAACGGCGATTGGGGTGCTTGCTTTTTTAGTTGCCTGGGTAAATTGGCTTGAGCTGGGTCCCGTTAAGTTGCCGATACCTTTTGGGTGGCTGATTTACCTCGCCTCATTTCTTACGATAATGGCTATTACCCGCTGGCCGACGGCTGCGTATGGAATCTCTTTTGCTGCTTTCCCACTGATAGCGTGCTATGTTTATAAGGATCCGGGACTGACCATATATTCCACCTGCATAGCCCTTGTACCTATATTAATGTATATACCGCGCATCAAACAGATCCTCGGAAAGTCGGATGGCAACGTTAAAAGGGCCCTTTTCAGGAAAAATCTAAAAGACAGGATGTAATAGCCAGGTCAGGTTATTTAATCTGGAAAGGATGCCCCTGGCGTTCGAAGTCCGGCAGGTAGTAGTTGAAGGAATCCATTTCCTGCAGCCATCCATTTTCCAAACCCAGCTTTTCCATCAGGGCAACAACCTCCTGGTATTCGTCCAAAGAAATCCCGCGTGAAAGCAAGGGTTCACTATCAGCCTTATAGCAGGGACGATACTGGGCCATAACGCTGACCGTAACATCCCTGGAAATATGGTCAGCCAGCCATCTCAATGAATCGGCGCTGCCGGCTATTCCGTTGGGCAAGATCAGGTGGCGAACGATCAAACCCCTCTGAGCCATGCCTGAGGAGTCGGTGACCAGGTTGCCTACCTGCCTGTACATTTCACCTATAGCCTGTCTGCTTTGGCTGATATAGTCCTTACCCTGGGAGAATTTAATGGCCCACTCATCGGAAGAATACTTAATATCGGGCAGGTAAATATCTACAATGCCGTCAAGCAATTTTAAGGTGTCTGTCGAGTCGTAAGCATTGGTGTTATAAACGATAGGCAATCTCAGGCCCCCGCGGGCGGCAAAAAACACTGCCTCTACGATTTGGGGCACGTAATGCGTAGGAGAAACCAGGTTAATATTATGGCATTGAAGTTTCTCCTGAAGATAAAGCATTATTTCTGCCAGTTCCTCGCCGTTTAAAAAGCTGTCTTTGCGGTCCATCGCCTGGCTGATCTGATAGTTCTGACAATAACTACAGCGCATATTGCAGCCGCTGAAAAATATTGTCCCGGACCCTTTGGAACCGGAAAGGACGGGTTCTTCACCGTGATGGTCGCAATAATTGGATATCCGGGCCAGACTGCCTGAGCGGCAAAACCCGCTATCGTTTTCCAGCCGGTTTACGTGACATTTACGCGGGCATATCTCGCAGTCGGCCAACAACTCTTTAAGGGTCGCGACGCGTTGTTCCAACTCACCCGATTTATACAGTGAAATGTACGATGGCTCAAACATTTGAGGCCTTTTTACCGAAGTAGTATAGGGTTGATAAAAGATTCAAGTCAAAAACTTTTTAAAAGGTAGGTAGCAAATCATGGAAAGACACGCAAGATTGCAGGTACGTCCGGGGAAGTACAACTTCAAACAGAAAAGGTTTGACTTCTAGCCTCAGATACCTAATAGGCACCGGCAAAATCTATATAGATCGCTGGTCCTCACCGTTGAGGTCCATTGCTGCATTCTCGTTCCTAAAAAGGGCAACAACCTGCTCGGAGCTCGCCTTTACTTGTGATGTTTCTGACCCGCGCCAGGATATACTTGCATCGCGAGCCCTCTGCAGCATTTCATTAAAAGTTATCAATTCATTGGCTGAAAAGTTGTTCTGGAATATTGTCCGTACTGAGGATTGCCAGGTTGGTAGAATGTTGGTGATCAGCTGCTTTCCTTCATTGGTCAAGGACACGACGACCAGTCGTCGATCACTTCTTGAGCGCCTGCGGCGTACCAATTTGCGCTCCTGGAGCTTATCAAGAAGCTGCACCATCGAATGCGGTTCACGCCTTGCCAGGATTGACAGTTGCGTGGCCGTCATGGGTGTATCCGCAAAGAGAAGTATCCATAATACGAAAGACTGAGATAATGTTAGGTCTACGGGCTGCATAATGGCTTCTTCGACCGCAGATTCATATTCCTCCCACGCCTGGACCAGATGATAAGGTGTGATAAGCGAATCAAGGTTTATTGGCTTTTCCGAAGCGCTTTTTCCACGTCGCGAATTATTCATTTATTACCCTTTATCATAATGGCATAGTTTACCATATTTTAAAGGACTGCAATACATATACCATCATAAGGTACTTGTCACAGCAGATAGGTTCTATATAGACATTATCTATACAGACATGGTATCATGTTCAAACAAACTGATAAATCTTAGATTATCACTGATATACTGAACCAGTAGAAGGTATTGATTCCCCAGTCAATAATATGTATGATTGAGCATAGTTCAGTGGTGATAAAATCTTCTTTTAATGGGGGTGTGGCCAGATGACACAGTACATAATTGCTCATGATGTAGGCACCAGCGGTAACAAGGCAGTTTTGGTTGACATACAGGGGGGGGTTCATGGCAAGTGCCTGGCGCCATATGATATCAAGTACCCCAGGCCGGGCTGGGCGGAGCAGGAACCGGAGGGTTACTGGAGGGCGGTTACTCAGACCACCAAGCAACTTCTCTCGGATACGGGAGTGTCCGCATCTGATGTCATTTGCATTGCCTATTCGACGCAGATGCTGGGCATTATTCCTATGGATGAGAAGACAGGCCCTCTGAGCGATGCCATTATATGGCTTGACTGCCGTGCACCCGAGGAAGCCAGTTGGGTTATGAATAAATTCCTCGGCCCGACGGTTTTTGCGGCCATTGCCGGGGCCATGATCAACGGGAAGGATGGTATACCCAAGCTGGTCTGGCTTAAGAGAAACCAGCCCGAGATATATAACAGGATGAAATGTTTCTTGGATGTGGATGGTTATCTGATATACCGTAGCACGGGGAAGATGGTTATGGACTGGAGCAATGCATCGGCCTTCGGGCTGGACCTCAAGAAGAAGGTCTGGATGGATGCTATCTTTAAATATGTCGGGATCGATCCAGGCAAGCTGCCTCCGCTGGCCCGTTCCATTGATAAAGTGGGAGGCTTGACCAAGGAAGCGGCTCAGCAACTTGGGCTGCTGGAGGGTACGTCGGTAATGGGTGGATGTGGTGATGTTCCTTCCGCTGCGGTAGGCTCGGGTGCCGTGGGTGAGGGTGAGGGGCATATTAGCATGGGAACATCAGCTTGGGTGGGAGTCGTGACAAAAAAGACGCCGACGGGCAAAAACGGCATCGCAGCCATACAGTCGGCAGACCCGGGTAAAGCCTTGCTCCTGGCGCAGATGGAGCTGGCAGGCGGCTGCCTGAAATGGCTGGGGGACCAGGTTTGCCGAGTTGAAAAAGCCGATCCGACAATACCCAATATATTCGGGTACATGGATGAAAAGGTTATGGGCGTACCTGCAGGATCGGATTACCTTATATTTATGCCATGGATGTACGGGGAAAGGTCTCCTATAGCTGATACATACATACGTTCCGGCTATCTTAACCTGACACCTGAGCATACGCGAGAACACCTGCTGCGAGCAGTATACGAGGGTGTAGCCTATAACATCAGGTGGATAATTGAAAGACTTGAAAAGGAGTATAAGTTTCCGTTGCCTTCACTCAGGCTAATAGGGGGTGGAGCTCTGGGTCAACCCTGGATGCAGATTCTGGCTGATGTAACAGGGAAACGCATCGAAACTGTGAGGAATCCTCAGGAAGCCGGTGCAGTAGGGGTTGCCATGGCTTCGGCGGTTGGTTTGGGCATATATAAGGATTTTGATTCTTTGAAACAGGTGGTTGGCGTGGCTCACACATATGATCCACAGGATAAGAACAGAATGGTCTACGGTACGCTCTTCAGCTCTTATAAGGAGCTGTACAACGCTCTTCGGAAATTTTACACCAAGCTTAATAAGCAGAGGTGTGATGTTAATGTGTAATTAAGGAGGTATCTTAATGAAGGAAGATGAGTTACTAAGTCAACCGATCGCGCTGCCGGATGGTGTGGACTACGATGACTACATAATAGGTACTTATACGGTCACATACCCGGCCATCTTCCCCATGCCAAAGCTGGCGCCTTTGCTTGCTATCGAGCAGAGCACGGGAACATGGGTTGCAGTACCCGGCGAAACACCCGAAGTTCGGCGTAATCATATAGCCAAGGTAATAGGTGTTTATGAGATGCCCGACTACGAGTATGCTGTGCCTGGCGGTCTTCAAGATAGGAACTGGGTGATACAGATCGCCTTCCCTGAAGTCAATATAGGTTCCCAGATACCCATGATGCTGACTGCCGTGGTGGGCAATATCTCCATGGCGGGACAGATAAAACTGGTAGACATAAGATTCCCTAAAAAATATGTGGACGGTTTTAAGGGTCCAAAGTTCGGTATCGAAGGCATAAGAAAGTTGCTGGGTGTGAAGAAGAGGCCGTTGCTGAACAACATGGTCAAACCCTGCACCGGCTATCCGCTGGAAGTGGGTGCGGAATTGTTTAAGCTCGCGGCCCTGGGTGGCTGCGACATAGTGAAGGACGACGAGCTGATCGCTGATGCATCCTTCAATTCAATGAAAGGCCGGGTAAAGCGCTATATGGAGCTAGAGAAGCGGGTCTTCGAGGAGACTGGCGAGCATACGCTTTATACGGTAAATATCTCGGACTCGGTGCCTAAAATATTTAAAAACGCCAAGCGGGCGGTGGAATTGGGCGTTAACGGTATAATGATAAATTACATTGCCGTGGGACTGCCTGTTTTGCAGGCGCTTGCGGAGGACCCTGAGATAAATGTTCCTATACTGGCACATATGGATGTGGCCGGAGCGCTTTATATGTCGCCCTACCATGGCATGAGCTCCCACTTGGTCCTTGGCAAATTACCCAGGCTCGCCGGCGCAGATATAGTGGTGATACCTGCGCCTTACGGCAAGGCGCCTGTAATCACGGAGAAATTCGACGCTATGGCCAGAAACCTTACATACCCGTTTTACAATATCAAGCCCACCTGGCCTATGGCATCCGGCGGGATAACCCCTTCTATGGTACCGAAGGTCATGCAGGAGCTGGGTAACGATATCGTCATCGGCTCCGGCGGCGGTATACATGCGCATCCCAATGGACCGGTAGCGGGCGGTAAGGCTTTTAGACAGTCCATTGAGGCCACTATGAAGGGCATATCGTTGGAAGAATATGCTAAGACCCATAAAGAGCTGGCTGTTTCAATCCAGGCATGGGCGGATCCCTTCAAGAAAGGCGTGTAAATTATCCAGAAACCATAGCTACAAGTTAATAAAATCGGGCC